>JAFGIX010000033.1 GCA_016929395.1 Candidatus Zymogenus saltonus | reverse complement strand
TAATAACCGTTATAATGATGATATATTCGAAATTGTAGTTTCTTATCTAACTAATTTGGTGGAAAATCGTTTATAATTCCCAAATATTTTTATTTCCATCTCCCCAATCCGCAAGAAGATATGCACAATAACAGACACATAAACAGGTTGCGGCCCCATTAAAGGGAGATAAAAAAGATGTCAAGTTAACTCCAAGGTACTTTTTTTAACCTTTTATTGGAAAGAAGAATGCTTAGAATCGTGCTTATGGGACTCCTTATGCGGGGAGACAACCACGGATACAAGCTTCGCAAGGTTATCGAAAAGGAACTTACCAATCTCATTAACGTTGACAACACCTCAATCTACTACACGCTGAATAAACTGGAAGAGGATGGTTGTGTGATCCATAAATCCGTCTCAGACTCCAAGAGGCCCCAAAAGAACCTCTACTCTCTGACAAAAAAGGGGGAATTTGAGCTGAAAAATCTCCTCATTGACAATATGAACAACAACAAGAGGCCGCTTTTGAATATCGACATCTCCCTTTATTTCATTGACCTTCTCGAACCCGACGAAGCCATCGAACACCTATCCAACAGATCCAAGGAATTGAGAAAGCTCATCTACATCCTCAAACGCTCCGAGAAGGAGGCCAGGGGCAAAGATCCCAAGAGCAGCGAAGAGGTAATCTACTCTCACAACAGGAGACTCGCCCAGACCGAGCTGGAGTTCTTAAAGGACTTGATCGAATCCCTAAAGGGCAAATAATTCAGCTCCCCGCAGGTGGCCTTACGAATGGGCTTAAAAGGGAACCCGCATAATAGAACGTGGACATGTATCTCTTCCATCATAACAATAGCGCCTTAATCAAGGCCGATTCAAAGGCTTAGTTTTATCCAATCCGAGGGCTTTTCATACCCATCCGGATTCCAGTTTCCCAAGGGGGCGAGTTTTTTCAAAAAATCGATTAATGCCGCAGTCGGCATCTCTTGTAGGGAAGGTTTTAAAAAGTCCATTCTCCGTTGCCTTTGATCGTTCTCTTTTTGTAATTAGGCATAAGACCCATCTAATTCCCTAAACGTTCCACCGTGAATACAAAAAAAACCAAAAATGTTACTGAAAAATCGAAAAATAGAAAATTTTTATGGAATTTTCCAACTTTTTAGGTTATACTTATGGCTTATCCGGCTTATAATAAATTTTTAATAGAAAAAGTTTTAGAGGATAAGCTATGAACGTCAAGAAACAATTAAATAAGATGGCAGGCAGGCTCCCCGACAAAACGGCCCTTATTTACGGTGACAGGAGAATCACCTTCAAACAGCTCAAGGATAGGGCCTTTAAGCTGTCATCGCAAATCACCGCATCGGGAATAAAAAAGGGCGACAAGGTATTCGTCTACCTCCCGAACATACCGGAATTTGTTGAAATATACCTTGCCGCAACCTCGATAGGCGTAATCTGTGTCCCCATAGATTTTCGCACATCGGGCGATGAGCTCAAGAGTATTATCATCGACTCCGATGCTAAAATGATCTTCACTACGGTGGACATGCTGAAAGCCATAAAAGCTGCGGGGGATAATTATCCCTCGGTTGAAAAGATTGTGCTCATCGGCGACGGGGAGAAGGCTCCGGACATTGATTACGAGAAGTTCTTGTCCGGCGGCGATCCAAAGGAGCCGGACGCGGAGACATCCGAGGAGGACGAGGCCCTTTATCTCTACACCTCCGGAAGCACCGGGAGGCCCAGGGGGGTCATCCTCCAGTACAGACATCTGGACCTCTTCCCGAACACTCTGCACGAGATAATCCCCGAGTACAACACCGAGAACACCGTAATGGCGGTTATCCTCCCGATGAGCCACATAACGGGCCCGATCCTCGTCAACAACCAGCTCATATTCGGAAACAGCCTCGTCATCTTTGAAAGCTGGCGCCCGGATACAGTATGGAAGACTGTGGAGAGAGAGAAGGTCGAGCTTTTCAACAGCGTGCCTCCGATAATGCAGATGATGCTCGCCGATCCCAAGCTGGAGAGCTACGACCTTTCATCGCTGAAATACGTGTCGATGATGGGGATGAGCGTGCCTAAGAAGCTGATGGAGGAGTACCGTCGGAGGATACCGCACCTCAAGGTTATCCAGGGATACGGCCTGACCGAGACGTCTCCGCTGTTGACCCTCCTTCCCCTTAAATACGCCGATGAAAAGATGGGCTCCATCGGCAAGGTCGTGGGCGGCGTAAAGATGAAATTCGTCGACGAAGACGGAAACGAGGTCAAGCAGGGCGAGCTGGGCGAGATCGTGGTATCCGGACCCCAGGTGATGAAGGGCTACTACAAGCAGCCGGAAGAGACGGCGAAATGCATCAAGGACGGCTGGTTCCATACGGGCGACCTCGGAAGGATCGATGAAGACGGCTTCGTCTATCACCTCGGCCGCTCCAGCGAAATAGTAATAACAGGGGGGCTTAACGTATTTCCGGCGGAGGTGGAAAACATCCTCCTAGGCCACGAGAATATAATGGAGGCATCGGTTCTGGGGATACAGGACGAAAAGCGGGGCGAGGTACTGGCGGCGGTCGTAGTAAAGAGGCCGGGAATCGACTTGACCGATAAGGAGGTCATGAAACACTGCCGGGAGAGGATAGCGGACTATAAGGTTCCAAAGATGGTCAAATTCATCGACGCCCTTCCCCTTGTGGGACCCGGGAAGGTTGATAAAAAAACCCTAACCGAGTCCTTTGCATAAATGACCAGAAAGAGAAAGCCGAGGAGGATTGTCAAATCCTATTTCAATAAGATAGCGGCCCTGCCGGTGAGACCGATCTTTGCGCTGTTGCTCAAGGTTCCGGAGTCGTGGATTCGCGTGTTATCCGAGATAATAGCCTGGGGTTTTGCCAACTTTGCGTTCCCCTTAAAAAGGATGGCGATAAAAAACCTCCGAATTGCCTACAAGAACACCCTCTCCGATGATAAGATAAAGATAATCGCAAAGGAGAGCATGAAAAACATCGTAAGGATGATGTCGGAGCTCACGATTATCATAAGACCCAGTTATACAACAAAAGATACGCCGATCGAGGGAGAGCATCATCTCAAAGAGGCGCTGAAAGGAGATAAGGGCATCCTGATCCTCGGAAGTCACGTGGGCAACTTCCTCCTATTGATTTTGTCCCTCGCTCAGAAGGGATATCCCCTTCACTATATTTTAAAAGAGTCCAAAGACGAGAATTTCAGGGATTTCGTCAGGGAGCTGAACAAAAACCTCGGGCTCAAACCCATACCCGTCAAGCCGAGAAGCGAGGCCACAAAGCGGTCCCTCAGGGCATTGAGAGACAGAGAGATGTTGTGGCTCGCCCTCGATCAGGACACGAAGTTCGGAGACATCGGGGTCGAGTTCTTCGGCGTAAAGGTCGGCACATCCAGGGGGCCGGCTATCCTGGCCCAGAGGACGGAGTCAACGGTACTCCCGATCTACGCGAAAAGGGAGGGTTGGCTGAAACATACCCTGATCGTCAAGGAGCCGGTAAAGCTCGTAAATTCCGGCGACAAGGATATGGATATCTACAAAAACTTGAAGCGGATGAACGGGGTGCTCGAAGAGGAGATAACCGAAAATCCCGAAGAGTGGTGGTGGGTGCACAGGAGGTGGAAGCGGGCATACAGATACAGCGACGAGGAAACGAAGGAGATGTCGTAGTAACTAAAAAATTGTTTTGCCGCAGACCCGGACGATGGGGAAATAGGTACAATATAAACAGGTCGAACGTACCCGTTTGCAAAAAATGTTTTAGCCTATAATACTATAACAACGGGATTGTGGTCTTATGCCGGGAGAGACTCTCGATTAAATAAAGACCTGAAATGAAATGAACTAAAAAAAAGTCGGCGGTCTTTTAGGATTTTCATTAGATGCCATTCCGGCAGGGGTGGGCCTATATTGAATACGCGGATTGCCCTGATCTTATAAAATATTTTAGATACAGGATATTATAGACCTATCCCATTATTTTTTTATCAAATCACCACTTTCCCCTTTAAAAATTATCCGAAAATCTGTAAACTGCAGATATATAAATCATAAATTGACTCTATTGAGGCAATTGAGAATTTGCATTTTTTTACGCCCCTGTTTCCATTTTCGGTTTCTGAATAGAAAAACGGAGTCAAGTGAAGAGAGATGTCAAGAAAGAAGAGGTCTAAAAGGACATACCACCTGAAGAGGAAAATCAAGGCCTTCACCAGAAGAATCTACTCCTGGCCCGCAAAGCCCCTGTTTTGGATCATGATTGGACTCCCGGAGCCGGTAATAAGGAAAGGGGCGGATCTCTTCGGCCTTCTTATCTGGCTGTTCGGGACCAGTTTAAGAAGGGTTGCCCTCAATAACCTGAAGCTCGTCTACGGAAGCTCCCTGACCGAAAAGGAGATAAAGGCGATCGCAAAGGAGAGCATGAAAAATCTCATCAGGACCTTCCTTGAATGCCCGCCTATCATGAAAAATTATCTGAAAATTGTAGAAGACATCGATATCGAGGGGGAAGAGTACATAGAAAAGGCCCTGGAGAACGGCAAGGGGGTGGTGGCCCTCGGAAGCCACACCGGGAATTTTCTTCTGATGCTTACAGCCCTTACAATCAAGGGATATCCAATATCGTTCGTCTACAAGGAGCCGATGGACAAGGGCTTTGCCGGCCATTTCTGGAAGCTTATGAGGAATCTAAACCTGAACCCGATTCCGGTAAAACCGAGAAGCAGGGCCACAAAGTTTAGCCTCAGGGTCTTAAAAAAGAAGGAAATATTGTGGATTGCCGCCGACCAGAACGTGAGGGAGGGTAGTATCGGCGTGGAGTTCTTCGGCGTAAAGGCCTCGACCGCCAAGGGGCCGGCGGTTTTGGCCCTCTGGAGCAATGCTATGATTCTTCCCATGACCATAAAGCGTCTCGGCTGGCTCAAACACAAAATAACCATAAAAAAGCCGTTCACCCTTGAGACCACCGGAAATATGGATGAGGACACCTACTCCGGTCTAAAGGTAGTGAATCAAATAATCGAAGAGATGATCCTCGATAATCCGACGGAGTGGTGGTGGATTCACAACAGGTGGAAGAATTCGTATAAATACCAGTAACAGCCCCTGTCCCGTTCAAAGTTGAGCTGTTTTTTCGCTTACGATAGCTAATAGCTTACGATAAATAGTAGACTACAATAACCAGTAGATATTGAGCCCAAAAGCCATGCAGAACGAAGAAAGAAAAAAGAAAGCCTTCAATCCATTTAAGTATATTTTATCTTATATCTCAATCTGCGTCTTTTACCTCTTCTTCAAGATGCCGGCTTTTTTGGTCATCTTTTTGACCGAGGCCACGGGCCTTATCATCTGGATGCTCGGCCTTTCCCTGAGATTTCAAGCGATGAGAAACCTGAGGCTCGTCTACGGGGATAAACTCACCCGAAAGGAGCTCAAGGCGATAGCGAGGTCGAGCATCAAACACATTGTCAGGATGTTTTTGGAGTTCGGATATTACCTGAGACCCCCTTTTGAAGTGGCCGAGGAGATACCGATCGAGGGGGAAGAATATCTCAAGGAGGCCCTCGAAGGCGGGAGGGGCGTCCTTGCCGTAGGGAGCCACGTGGGCAATTTCATGCTCCTCCTCTGCTCCCTCTCCCTGAGGGGTTATCCGATATCCTTCCTGTACAAGGAGCCGAAGGACGAGAGGGTCAAAAACTACGTTCGGAGGCTCCAGGAAAAGATCAAGCTGAAGGTTATTCCGGTAAAGCCGAGAAACGAGGCGGCGGCAAGATCCAAATCGACGCTCGAAAAGGGGGAGATACTCTGGGTGGCCCTCGATCAGGACACACGGGGGAGGGCCGTCGGCGTCGAGTTCTTCGGCGTAAAGGCCACGATGCCCCCCGGGCCCGCCGAGCTTATCGCCGAAACAGGCGCCGCAGTACTTCCCATGTATATGAGGCGAAACGGCTGGATGGATCACACGATAGTCGTCAAAAAGCCGCTCAAGATCAATTTGACATCTGATGAAGAGAAAGACGTCTACAACATTCTGAAGAGGATAAACGAGGAGCTGGAGGAGATAATCCTTGCGAACCCGAAAGAGTGGTGGTGGGTCCACAGGAGGTGGAAGCGGGCCTATAAATACGAGGACGATCCGGCTTTAGGAGAGGATTAACGGCCGCGCCTTCGTACCCCTTTCTTTCGAGATTTCATCACACGAGTATCTCTGACTTTTACACTCAAGGTTCCCGCGGGCCATGAAATAAATCCAACCCTTCTTAATATTTTTCGTTGACAAGAACATAGAATCTGTAGTAGATTAATTGATTACATATCCAAAAAGCTCGCCAAAAAGCGCGGTCCCATCGTCTAGCGGTTAGGATACCGGCCTCTCACGCCGGAGACACGGGTTCGATCCCCGTTGGGACTACCAAAGCCCAAGCCGGGCCGGCAAAATAAAATAATGTTGCCGGCCCTTTTTTTGGTCCATATTGAAATCCATTCCTGACCTCCTTCAAGAAAACCCTCCTATGACAAAACAATAATCCCCTTGACAATTTGAACTTAACGGAAGTATAAGGATAGATACTCAATAGCGGGAGGACTCGGAGATGAAGGTTATCGACCTTAACGATGAGCACAAGCGGTTGTACCTCTGCTGCCTCGAGGAATGGTCGGACGAGATAATCGAGGGCGTTCCTAAAAAGGAGGAGTGGTTCGACAAGACGCGGGGGCGCGGCCTCCGCGTGAAGCTGGCGGTGGACGACGGCGGCAATGTCGGCGGGATGATACAGTACCTGCCGATAGAGGAATCCTTCATCGAGGGGAGCGGCCTCTACTTCATAAACTGCATATGGGTGCACGGCCACAAGCAGGGACCGGGAAACATCCAGGGGAAGGGTATGGGGAGGGCGCTGATCGAGGCGGCGGAGGCGGACGCAAAAGAACTCGGCGCCAAGGGGATGGCGGCGTGGGGCCTGGCGATTCCGGTCTGGATGAAGGCCTCCTGGTTCAAGAAGCATGGATATTCAAAGGCCGACAGGGACGGGATGGCCGTCCTCCTGTGGAAATCGTTTGAAAGGGACGCCTCTCCCCCAAGATGGATAAAGAGGAAAAAGAAGCCGCCGACGGCGCCCGGCGTCGTCACGGTGACGTCGTTCGTGAACGGCTGGTGCACTGGCCAGAACACGACCTACGAGCGGGCTAAGCGGGCCGCAGAGGAGTTAGGCGACAGGGTCGTCTTCAAGGAGTTCGACACCTCCAACCGGGATGTACTTAACGAGTGGGGGATCGCCGACGGCCTCTTCATAGACGGGAAGTCGGTCAACACCGGCCCGCCCCCCTCCTACGACAAGATCGTGAAGCTGATCAAAAAGAGGCTTAAAAAGCTGTAGGCGGTCTTGCCCGGGGCCGTCCATTGCGAACGGGCGGGGCAAAATCCTTTTATCCCAACTAAAAAAGTTGTTGATTCCTCCATCCGCATTGGATATACTTCGTATATATCTAAATAATAATTTAGGGCGGTTTTAGAAATGGCGAAGTGCGAGTATAAAAAGGAGTATTGGCATTCAAAAGAAAAGGGATTTGTAAAGTATAAATGTCCCCATAATTCAATAAAAAAACCTGATGATAACGGGAAAAAATATTGCATATTCCACAGCAGGCAAGATAATAAAAAAGTAAACAAATTTTATAAAGAATTTAAAAAAAAATGTGAATCGGGTGATCATGAATTCATAGGTTTTATATTTCCAAAGAGTCTGGACTTTGAAAATTTGAGAGTAGAAATCGGAGGTTTCGATTTTAAAAATGCTAATTTCTGGAAAGCTGAATTTATGGGAGACGCCGATCTAATGCGTTCAAGTTTCTTTGGTAAGACTGATTTCAGGGATGTAATATTCAATGGAGTTGCTATTTTCTTGGGAACGGTTTTTTATGATAATGTGAATTTTAATGATGCGACATTTTCAGATGGTGCTAACTTCTGGGGAACAATATTTATTAAAAATGCTTACTTTGGAGGAGCGACTTTTTCTAGATGGGTAGATTTCTATGATGCAAAATTCTTTAGAGAAGCTTATTTCGGTGAGATAATACTTTCCAAAGAAGTCAATGTATTTTTCACAAAAAAAATCTTTGAAGATAAATCTAAAGCAATTTTTAGTAATTTTTATAAATTTGGAGAAAAAGCAAATCTTACTTTTGATGGTGTTAATCTTAAAAACGTGAGATTTAACAGAGCAAATGTCGAAAAGATAAATTTTAAAGAAGTTTTCTGGAGAAAGTCCAGAGGATTTACAAGAAGAAACATGCTCTTTGACGAATCTTTTCAAACGGGTTTCTTCAAGAGATTATTAAAAAAGACGGGGATTTTTTATAAAGACAAGGAAAACGAACACTATGAAGTACAAAATATTTATAATCAACTTCGCTTAAACTACGAAAAAACCGGCAGGTATCACGAGGCGGGAGACTTCTTCGTGGGCGCAATGGAGATGAGAAAAAAGGGGACAAGAGAGAGTATTATAACCAGATTAATGTTATTTTTCTACAAATACATTTCTCTTTATGGCGAACAGCCGATAATGGCGTTTCTTTGGATACTATTGACTCCTTTCCTTTTTATTCCTCTATATCTACTGTCAGGTTTAAAATATAAGGATCCAAGCCGCCCTCTTGAATGTAACTTTTTCAATATAATAGATTTTATTAAGAATTTAAACTGGGAGGATATTGTCAATACTTTCTATTTCAGCCTGAGCAACCTTGCACTCGGAAAATATTTAAGTGTTAGCTTCGACACTGGTTTAGTCCCCCTGAGCAATATAACGAATTTTGTTATACTGTTGGAAAACGTTTGCGGCCTTCTCTTTATTACCCTCTTCCTCCTCGCCATGAACCGCAAGTTCAGGCGGACGAAGGACTGAGCCCTCAAGCCTCGTCCGCGTCGCTTCCGAAGATCAGGGCATCGGCTATTGCATAGACCCAAACAACGACCAGCCCCAGGATGGAGAGAAGCAGCGGCTGCCCGCTTCTTTTCAATCCTTCCAACAAAAAATCAAACGCCGTCCCGTAAAACATCTCCTTGTCGCTGAACGCCGAGACGTAGCCCATAATCAAGATACACATAAATGCGGCAAAGAGGGCCGTGCACAAAAAGATGATAAAGCCCCCCTTTAGATATTCTTTATTTGCAATCTGGCCCGCCCCCGGGTAGAGTAGGCCGGAGAGCAACGCCGACATATATTTTCTTTTCATTTCAATCTCCCGGATTTATCCGTAATTTGAACATCTACTCTTTATCCTTCGCCTCCCGCCAGAGCTCCTCCAGCTGGTCGATTGACATATCCTTCATCGCACTGACCGGAACTCCCCTCGTATTCAGGATGCTTTCGACCTCCCTGAAGCGCTTGGAAAACTTTTTGTTTGCGCCCCTCAGGGCGAGCTCGGCGTTGACACCGAGGAACCGGCAGAGGTTTACGACCGAAAACAGGAGGTCGCCCATTTCCTCCTCGACCTCGGGTTGGCTGCCCTCGGCCTTCGCCCCCTTGAGCTCGGCTATCTCCTCCTCGATCTTCTCGATAACGCCCGGCACATCCTCCCAATCAAAGCCGACGTCGCTCGCCCTCCTGCCGTATTTTTCGGCGATCAATAGTGCGGGAAGCTCCTCGGAGACGCCGTCGAGGACCGACCCCCCTCCCCTCTTCTCGGCCTTGATTTCTTCCCACCTCTTGTTTACCTCCTCCTTCGTGGGGGCTTTTCCGTCAGCAAAGCCATCTCCGAAGACGTGGGGGTGTCGCTCGATCATCTTCTCGGCTATGGCGGAGATCACGTCATCGATTTTGAAATACCCTTTTTCCTCCTCGATTTTCGTCACGAAGATTATCTCGAAGAGGAGGTCTCCCAGCTCCTCCCTGATCTTTTTCTCGTCTCCCGAATCGATGGCGGAGACGAGCTCCATCGCCTCCTCCATTATATAGGGCCTCAGGTCTTCGATCTTCTGCGCCCTGTCCCAGGCGCACCCTTCGGGAGACCTGAGCCTCGCCATCAGGTCAACCAGTCCGTAGAAATTCATCTGTCTCCCTGAAATCTAACTCAACTAAGATAGGACAGATAATCGAAAAAGGCAAGGTAAAAAATAATGACTTGATTTCCAACAAAATTAATGATAGATTAATACAAATATGAAATATATTTTTTTTGGAGAGGACAGTGGGCTTTTTTAGACCATTGGCAAAATCGGCGATTTTTCTTTTTATTTTTATCTTCGTCTTGACCCCCTCTTTAGCCGCCGATGAAAGCAAAACCACGATCAGCGACCTGGACATCCTGGGCACACCCTCGTTCTTTTTCATCAGGGACGAGTTCAAGGGCTACGATCAGAATTGGTTTCGCTTCCTCACATCGCTGGCAGAGGGGAGCAAGATAGACGCCTTTTACTTTCTCGACGAGCTGTACAACACCAAGCTGAACTACGGCGACAAAAACGTCTCGTACTACTCCTACTCCCTCCTCACGCTGTCCAGGATGATGGAAAACGAGGCTGATTTAAAAACGGCCCTGAGATTGATCGACGAGTCCATCAGACTCTCTCCGGATATTGCGAGGATACACTTCTACAAGGCCTCGTTTCTCTGGAGACACAATCCGTTAAACAAGTTGTTTGAGATCACAGATCACTATGTAAAGGGCGTCCAGGACGCCGTATCCGACATTGCCACATATACGGCGCTTCTTGGCAATCTCCTTATCGGTCTGGAGTTTTTCATCCTTATACTGTTTATGCTGTTTGCCGTCACCCTCGCGGCAAAGTATATACCGCTGTTGTCAAACGACCTCAAGGAAAAATCGGGATGGGAGATACATCCCATGCTTTTTTCCGTGTTGATCCTCCTTTTTCTGATCTTTATTTCCACCCTTGACCTCGGCTTTATATGGATCCTCTTCTTTTTAAACTTATTCTTTTTCGTTTATTATACGGGCACCGAAAAGAAGATCGCCGTTGTCTTTTACATTTTTCTGCTTATCGCCCCCGTGGCCCTCGAATACACCGCAACGATGATGCTCTCCACCCACATAAAAGCCACCGATGAGATAGTCCAGATAAAAAACGACATGTATACCTGGGATGCCGAAAGGAAGCTCAAAAGCTGGGTGGAAGAGAACTTCGAGGACAAGTACGCCCTCTTTACCCTCGGGCTCCTGAACAAGAAGACCGGATACCTGAGCGACGCCCTCTACTACTACAATGAAACCTTGGACATAGACGAAAATTATGCCGAGGCCCTGAACAATCTCGGCAACATAAAATTCATACAAAAAGATTACGAGGGAGCGTTCGAGCTGTATAAGAAGTCGACATCAAACAACCCGAACCTTGTAGCGCCCAATTACAATCTATTCAAGTACTACATGATAAAGTTCGATCAGGACGAGGCGGACAAGTACCACGAGAAGGCCCTGGAGCTTTCTCATGATCGCATATCTAAATTTGCCGAAATCGAGATAGACATAAGTGCGATAGAGCCGGATTATCTGGCCCTGATCAACAGGGTCGTCATGGACGAAGACATATCCGATTCGGTCCTCTGGGAACGGGTGATAAACTCCACGGACAACAAGGATTTGGCAAACAAACTGTGGAAGAACATGATGAAAGGTACTACCCTGAGGAGCGCCCCCGTGGTTGGAATCCTGGCCGCCGTTATCCTGTTTGTAATAGGCACACTTAATAAGAGATACATATTTTCCAAGGCATGCAAATTCTGCGGGAAACCCTTCTTCTTGAAATCCCACAGCCACATGGAAAAGAGAGACGCCTGTAACAGGTGCTTTTCCCTCTTCATCAGGCGCGAGGGTGTGGACCCGAAAACCAAGACCAGACTCAGGATGACCGTTGACAGAGTCACCACCCGCCGCAGTTATATTATCAGGATTGTAAATATTTTAATTCCGGGATTTGGAAACATCTATCGAGGCAAGACCGCAAAGGGATTCATCTTTTTTACGCTTTACATATTTTTGCTCGTTCAGATTTTTACCATAAACGGGACAATCGTCTATCCCGCATCATCACTCGGATTTCCTCTGATACACAATCTATATGTCTATTTGTTCTTTTTAGTCATCGTATATATTATTGCACAGCGTGATTTCTTTAAGTCCGAAATCTCCACTATTTAGACAAGGAGCTTTATAAAGTGGCACTCCATGGTGACATAAAGGACTTCTCGGTTGTGGACATCCTCCAGCTTTTATACCAACAGCAGAAGAGCGGCGTTTTGAATATTATCGATAAGGGGACGGAAATCGAGGTCCTTTTTGACAGCGGAATGATAATATCGGCAAATTCAAAACGGAAGCACATCGACGAATTTCTCGGCGAGATGCTTCTAACGGCAAAAATGGTGAGCAAGTCACAGCTGAGAAACGCCCTTGAGATCCAGAAGGAGACGTTAAAGAAATTAGGGGACATTCTCATCGAATCGGGTATTATAACCATTAACGATCTGCGACATGTCCTTAAGCTTCAAACCCACGAGACAATCTTCAAGCTTTTGAACCTGAAGAGCGGGACGTACAATTTCCAGCAGCGCCTTATAAACTACGACAAAAGGGCCTTTGAGCTGATCAACACCGAGCATTTTCTAATGGACAGCCTTAGGATGACCGACGAGTGGCCGGAGATAAAGGAAAAGATTTATTCCTATAACCTCGTCTTTGAAAAGATGCCGGGGGCCGAGGAAGAAATAAAATTCTGGAAGACGACGGACTCCGAAGACTCGAATGATGACCTTTTCTACGAGGACGATAAGCCTTTAAAGGGTAAAATGGTCATGTCGGCGGAAGAGAGGAAGGTCTTTGACCTCGTGAACGAAACCATGACCGTCAGGGACCTTATCAACGTCAGCAGGTTCGGAGAATTTGAGACGACCAAGGCCCTGGCGTCGCTGATGGACAAGACCCTGATAGACATCGCTTTTGAAATTGAGGAGGAGAAGGTAACAACACCCTCCGAGAAAGAAACCACCAATCTATCTTTCTATGTTGTTTTCGGAGGAATCGTGTTTTCCCTTTTTTTGATACTTGCGGTCTCTTACCCGAGAATAGTATCAAACTTCACCATCTCGAATGCAAGCAAGATCGACTTTGAAAATTCACAGCGGTCAATGGAAACGGCCAACGTAAAATCCGCCCTCTCTGCCTTCTACTTGATACATGGACGTTATCCCGATGATCTGAATGAGCTGAAGGGAAGCGGTTATCTGAACAACACAAGGGATGATGTCGCCGAGAGATTTGAATACCAGCCACTTGGGAAAAAATATAAGCTAAATATTAGAGAATAAGCTTGGACAGTACCACAAAAATTGATTTTGAAGACAACAATCTTGTCCGCAGCCTCTTCGGCGAGCACAACTCCCACCTTACAATCATCGAAGAAGACACCGGCACAAAGATATCGGCACGGGGCGCAACGGTTACCATAACCGGGGATAAGGATGAGGTGGAAATCAGTGAGAATCTTCTCATTCAGCTTTACGATCTTTTAAAGAAGGGGTATCCGGTCTACTCGCCCGACATCGACTTTGCGCTGAGGATTCTCAAGGCAAACAGAAAGGTCAACCTCAAGGAGATATTTCTCGACACGGTCTATATCTCATCGAAAAAGAGGAGCATAACGCCCAAGAGCCTTGCTCAAAAGAAGTATATCGATTCCATAAGGCAGTTTGATATTGTCTTTGGAATCGGCCCCGCCGGAACGGGCAAAACGTACCTCGCCATGGCAATGGCGATGGATCTTATAACAAGGGGAAAAGTCAACAGGGTAATACTTACGAGACCCGCGGTGGAGGCCGGAGAGAAGCTGGGCTTTCTCCCCGGGGACATCTACGAAAAAATTAATCCCTACCTGAGACCCCTCTACGATGCCCTGCACGACATGATGGACTTCGAACAGGCCCAGCGCCTCGTTCACAAGGGGATTATCGAGGTCGCCCCCCTCGCCTTCATGAGGGGAAGAACCTTGAATGACTCGTTCATAGTGCTTGACGAGGCCCAGAACACAACCAGCGAGCAGATGAAGATGTTTCTGACAAGGCTCGGATTCAACTCCAAGACCGTCATAACGGGTGACATCACCCAGATAGACCTCCCCCCCGGAAAGATCTCGGGACTCGTGGAGGCAAAAAAGATATTAAGCGACATCGAAGGGATCGACTTTTGTTACTTCAACGAGAAAGACGTAGTCCGTCATCGGCTTGTGAGGGAGATAATAAAGGCCTACGAAAAGCTCGACAAAGACTTGGAATCAAATGAAAATATTAGATAAAATAAGCGGCGCCTACTGGGATTTGATGAAGGGACTAAACTCCGTCAGATTCATGAGGCCCTTGGCCTATGTCATAGACCTCGAGACCTACAGGAATCCAAGAATCCAGCGTATCCTGTTGTTTGTCGCCTTCGTCATCATACTGGCCCTGATTATGGCGCCCGAGACCCGGTTCCCGACAATAGAATACAAGGTGGGCGACTACGCCCCCAAAGACATCAAGGCCTCGAAGGATTACATTATTGTGGACAAGGAGACCACGGAGAGAGCGCGTACGGAGGCGGTCAACGCAATCCCATCAGTATTTGACCTCGATGGAACCGCGCTTGTCTCCCTCTTCGACAGGATAGAATCGGCCTTTGACCTGATGCGGGAGGTATCGGCCAAGGGAACAAACGAAAAGGAGAGAAATCTCATCTATGACGAAAATCGCGGGGCGTTTTTTGACCTCCTCGACGTGAAGCTCCCGGACACCACCTTCGAGGAGCTGAAAAAGCAGAATTTTAAACAACAGATTGAAAACAGTATGAAGCTGCTCCTCGAAAGCCTTTCGGGCCTCTATATAGCCGGATCGTACGACACCATATCTGCGGAGGTGAGACGAAAAGGGGTCATCCTCATCAACAGCCAGACCAAGAACGAGACGCTCCTCCTGAACCTCGACAAGGTAATCGACATAGAGACGGCGAGAGGCGTCATAGACAGCAGGGCCAAGTCATTGTCTCCGGACATCTCCATAAGGGTCGTCAAGCCAGCCATGGAGATATCAAAGCTCCTGATCAAGCCGAACGTTACATATAATCTCACCGAGACAGACAGGCGAAAAGAGCTTGCGGCGAAAAACGTAAAGCCAATAACGATCAAGATCGAAAAGGGGCAGATGATAATCGAGGACGGATACCGAATAGACAAGAATCATCTGACGATCTTAAACGGAATCGCCGAATCCCAAAAGGATTACAACCTATTTCTTGTTTTTCTTGGAATTCTCACGCTCATCTCGATTCTGATCTACGTATCCTTCATCTTCGCATCGAAAAATATCAGCAAATTCAAGTCGTCAAACAAAGACTTGATATTCTACTGCATTACCATTCTGGTATTTCTGATAATTACAAAATTCGGATTGTTCATGGCCGACGCCCTTGGCGACAGATACGAAAGCATTCCGCAATCTGCATACAAATTCGCCATCCCCGTAATCGCCGGGGCCATGCTGGTAAGGATAGTCCTGAACTCCGAGTCGGCGATAATATATGCGATCATATCGAGCATATTCTCCGGCATAATATTGGGCGATGATGTCCTATTCATGTCGTATCTCTTTATCGGTTCGCTGCTCGGGGCCCACTTGGTGGCGAAGACAAAACAGCGCTCCACCCTCGTATATGCGGGTTTTGTCGTAGGGCTTGTCAACATCCTGCTGATCTTTTTGCTCAACGTAAGCAAGATTAAGCTCCTTTACACCGATGTGCTCTCCAGCATCAGCACCAATCCTGGAACCGTCTTCTCCGCCCTGGCCTTCAGTCTTTTCGGATTTTTCGGGGCTATAATCGCATCTGTCCTTGTCCTCGGGTTTACCCCCCTTGTGGAGCTCCTCTTCGGATACACCACGGACATCAAGCTCGTGGAGCTCTCCAACCTCGACCATCCCCTGTTGAAGGACATGGTCATTCGCTCCCCGGGGACCTACCATCACAGCATCATTGTAGGAAACCTCGCGGAGGCGGGTGCAACTGCGATCCATGCCAATCCCCTCCTCGCCAGGGTTAGCGCATATTACCACGACATTGGAAAGATAAAAAAGCCGAACTACTTCATCGAAAACACGACTATTGACAACAATCCCCACGACAGGCTGTCTCCTCATATGTCCAGTCTAATCTTGATCTCTCACGTGAAGGACGGCGTGGATCTCGCCAGAAAGTACAAGCTGGGAGACGAGATCATCAACGTAATACAGCAGCACCACGGAACACACCTGATAAACTACTTTTATCAAAGAGCCGTGGAGTCGGACGATGGGAAAGGCAATCCTGTGGACGAAAAGAGCTTCAGATACCCTGGGCCGAAGCCGCAGACCCGAGAGGCCGGGCTGGTGCTCCTTGCCGACAACGTCGAGGCCGCATCAAAGGTGCTTACCGATCCGAAGCCTGCAAGGGTCTCGGCTATGGTCCAGTCGATAATAGAGAGGCTCTTCCTCGACGGCCAGCTCGACCAGTGCGAGCTTACCCTAAAAGACCTCGACGCCATCGGCCGGAGCTTTATTCAGGTGCTAAACGGCATCTTTCACCAGAGGATCGATTATCCCGAGCCGGTCATCGACCGGGAAAGGGAAGAAGCGGAAATGGAGGGCGAGAAGTTTGACGGTCCTAATAAAAAGCGAGAGGCACCAAAAAAAGGTGGAGACAAAAGCAATAGAGTTGAAGGTGCAAACCCTCCTCGAAGAAACGGGAAGAGATAAAGCCGAGCTTTCGATTCTCCTGACGGACGACGAGACAATATCTTCCTTAAACGAGCGATATCTCAACAGGAAAGGGGCTACAAACGTCTTGTCGTTCGGGCAGGGTGAGCCGCAAACTGAAGGCACAAAGGATCTCCCCCCTTATATCCTTGGAGACATTGTGGTAAGCGTAGACACGGCGGAACGTCAGGCGAAGACAAGGGGGGTGGGCCTCACGGAGGAGATCATCATCCTCACAGTCCACGGCCTTTTGCACCTTCTGGGGTACGTCCACGACCCAAGGGAGGGGGCGTCGACGGAAGACGAATTGCTCATGTTGAAGGAGGAGGCAAGGCTCCTCTCCTTGATAGGTATCCACGATATATAAAACGGTCATTTTAACCCCTGTTGTTATTCAACACGACAGGTTCATGTCATAAAGGGAATGATGGTGTCTAAACGGCCAAAAAAGCTTTGACAAAACATCGGGGGCAGGCCTAAATATTGTCTTCGCTGAAAACATGCCGAGCGGCTATGTAATCGTTTCACCCCGCAAAAAAACAGTTTTTATATTTAGAGTCAGGGAGAAGCTCATTTTGAAACCGAAAGCTAAGAAAAGCGTAAAAATTGAAGGAAAGATGGAAGACAGGCCGAAGTGGATAAAAGACGTTATCCTCGCCGGATTCGGGGGCTGCCTCTTTTTCCTGTCTCTGCCCGCCCCCTCGATCTCGATTCTGGCCTGGATTTGCCTTGTGCCCCTCCTCTTCGCCGTAAAGGACTACTCGCCGTACAGGGCCTCGATATTGGGATTTGTCTTCGGCCTGTTCGCAAATCTCGGCGTATTCTATTGGACCGCCCTTCCCGCCTCCAGATACGGCGGAGTCCCGATATACCTTGGAATTCTCATCACAGTACTCCTGGTGCTTTACGTCTCCATATACGCCGGCGTCTTTTCAGCCTTCGTCTCTTGGACGAGGGAGAGATTCGGCACCTCCGAAATCGTATCGGTGCCTATAGCCTTAACCGCCCTGGAGTATCTCAGGGGTACACTCTTCACGGGATTCCCCTGGTGTTTCATCGGCCACTCCCAGATTCCCTTTCTTCCCGTCGTACAGGTCTTGGATATCACCGGCGTCTTCGGCGTAACCTTCACGATAGCTATTGTCAACGCCGCCGTATACCTCGTCTTCTTGAAGATAGTGGGGGCAAGGAAGAAATTTCCTTGGGCCGAGGTCGCCGTTTCGGCTTCCCTCGTCGCAATCCTCATCGCCTACGGCCTTTACGCCATAAACAGGGAGACGAAAAGGGCATCTTCTGCACCGGGGATAACAGTCTCCCTGATCCAAGGAAATATCCGCCAGGACATAAAGTGGAACCCGGCCTACCAGGACGAGACCGTATCGATTTACGAGGAATTGACGCTCTCCACCGAAAAATCAAATCCCGACCTGATCGTCTGGTCGGAGACGGCAACCCCCTTCTTCTTCAAAGACCACCCATACTTTCGCCCCAGGGTGGAGGGGCTGGCGATGATTACAGAGGCGTACCTATTCTTCGGTACCGTCGACTACAAGATCATCGGCGAACAATACAGATACCAGAACAGCGCCTATCTCCTGAATCCCGAAGGCTCACTGGTCGGCAAGTACGACAAGACCCACCTCGTCCCCTTTGCGGAATACGTGCCCTTAAAGCGGCTCTTCTTCTTCGTTGACAAGATAGTCGAGGGCGTTGGGGATTATCTCCCCGGTGAGAAGAGAGAGCCCCTTGAGACCGGCTTCGGCGGCTTGGGATCTCTCGTCTGTTACGAGGCGATCTTTCCCTACATGACCAGAGATTATGCAAAAGACGGCGCCGTCCTCTTCATCAACATTACCAACGACGCCTGGTTCGGGAAGACCAGCGCCCCCTACCAGCATTTTTCGATGTCCCGAATCAGGGCGATAGAGACAAGGATCCCGCTTGTCCGGTGCGCCAACACCGGGGTGTCAGCCTTTGTCGACACCATAGGCAGGGTAAAAAGCCAGACTCCCATCTTCAAGAGAACGGCCGTGACCGATAAGGTGAAGATAGGAAACCGGCTGACCTTTTACACGAGGTTCGGCGACATCTTCGCCCAGCTCGTAACCCTCGCCTTTATTTTCCCCCTTCTGGTCGGCATTTCTGGTATAATCAGAGGATCGCTGAATAAGAAAAGAAAGAAAAAGTAAACTAAAAGTATAATCCATTTTCACACTATTTGAGGAGGAGAGGAGATGATAGTCGATCTATCTTCGGATTTCACCGACAGCCTCAGGGATTTTGAGGAGCGTTTTTATACATTACGGGGGTTTCTTTGAGCCGGAGGCACTGAAAAGGCGTCTCGGCGAGCTTGAAGAGATCATGTCCTCGCCCGACTTCTGGAACGACACGGAGAGGGCCAAAAAGATCGGGCGGGAAAAAACCGCCGTCGAGGATCAGCTGAGCTGGATATCCGGCCTGGAGAAGGACTTCGAGGAGCTGACGATCCTAACCGAGATGCTGGACGACGGCGAAAAGGATGCCGCGGACGAGATCTTAAAGAAGCTCGATAATCTCGAAAGAGAGATCGACAAGATGGAGACAAGGCGGATGCTTTCGGGCGAAAACGACAGGAACTCCGCCATAGTCCAGATAAACTCCGGCGCCGGCGGAACGGAGGCGCAAGACTGGGCCGAAATGCTCTTTCGGATGTACAGCAGGTGGATCGAGTCGAGGGACTTTGAGCTGGAGGTCGTCGACCTCCTTCCGGGGGACGAGGCCGGAATAAAAAACATAACCTTTCTCGTAGAGGGCGATTACGCCTACGGTCTCTTAAAGGCGGAGGTGGGCGTACACAGGCTGATTCGCATATCTCCCTTCGACACAGGAAAGAGAAGGCACACTTCCTTCGCCTCGGTCTTCGTGAGCCCCCAGGTGGATGACGACATCGACATCGAGATAAACGAGAGCGACCTGAGGATCGACACCTTCAGGGCCTCCGGGGCGGGGGGACAGCATGTCAACAAGACCGACAGCGCCGTCAGAATTACCCATCTCCCCACAAACATCGTTGTCACCTGCAGCAACGAAAAGTCCCAGCACAGAAACAAGGCGATAGCCCTTAAGATATTGAAGTCGCGCCTCTACGAGAACAGGCTCGAGGAGGAGAGAAAGAAGCAGGAAGAGCTCCACAGCCAGAAGAAGGATATTTCCTGGGGGAGTCAGATCAGGACCTACACCATGCAGCCTTACAGGCTCGTCAAGGATCACCGGACGGGGATCGAGGTCGGAAACGTCGACGCGGTCCTCGATGGGGAGATAGACAAGTTTATCGAGACATATCTGCTATCCAGCAATTAACTTAAGGACGTCACCGCCATCATGCACCGATACCAATCTCGGTTAAAGGAGAATAGATAAAGAGATGAAAGTAGTCGCCTTCAACGGAAGCCCAAGGAAAGACGGAAATACCGCTGTCTTGATCGACCTCGTATTGAATGAGCTGAAAGCCAAGGGGATAGAGACCGAGCTGATCAGTCTTGCCGGCAAAAACCTGATCGATTGTCAGGCCTGCCGCAAATGTAAAACCAACAAGGACAAGCATTGCTCGATGACAAAAGACGAGATGAACGGCTATATCGATGCAATGCTCAATGCTGACGGGATCATTATCGGCTCCCCTGTTTATTTTTCGAACTATACGTCAAATATCAAGTCTTTGATCGACCGCGCGGGATACGTCGCCAAGGGGAACGACGATATGTTCAAACGGAAGGTGGGGGCCGCGGTGGTGGCCGCAAGGAGGGCGGGCTCCCTTCCCACCTTCGACTCCATAAACCACTTCTTCCTCATCTCCCAGATGATCGTCCCCGGATCGTCCTACTGGAACATGGGTTTCGGCCTTGAAAAGGGTGACGTGAAAGGCGACGCCGAGGGGGTGGAGATCATGAAGAATCTCGGCCGGAATATGGCGTGGCTTTTGAAGAAGCTGGGCTGACGCTCTCGATTGTGTCGGGGTCACCCGCTGTATATTGCGCAATGTCGAGAGTCAAGGGAAAAATGGGATAAAGTATTAAAAATATTGAAGATATTGTATGGATACCGATTGGCATAAGGGAGCATGAGAGGAGCAATATCTTTTAAGAAGACGCCCCTTTTATTCGACCCGTTTTTTGTATCCAAACTTTTTGTATAGTCAAAAAAATGAAAATCTCAAAACCAAAGGCGAGAGCATTGAAAATCGTTGCTATCCTTGCAGTAATTTTTGTAGTTCTCGTCTTCGTTGTCATTCCGGCCATTGTCACATTTTTTGTCGACATGGACGGATACCGCCCCGAGATCATAAGCAAGATAAAGGAGAAGACAGGAAAAGAGGTCGAGATCGGAAAGCTCTCACTGTCCCTAATCGGCGGCGTCGGGCTGAAGGCAAAGGACGTCTCGGTCAAAGACCCTAAAATCAAAGACAAAAACATACTCTCCACATCTTCGATCACGGCAAGGATATCCCTCATCCGCCTGCTCAAGGGGGAGCTCGGGATAAAAAAGGTCGTCCTGAAGGGGCCGGAATTCAACATCGTAAAGTACAGGGACGGTACTCTCAACATCGCCGAGTCAAACGCGGTTGACCGAGACCGGGGCGCGCCGGAAGGGGAGAAAGATTTTTCGCCATCGACCGGCGACAATGAGATCGCTCCGGCGCCCTCTCCCGGGGACAGTGTGAAAAGCCTCTTCAAGATAAGGAGTGTATCCATACGGTCGATAGAGATCGTAGGGGGACGGTTTGTCTACTCCTCCGAAAGGTCCGGGGCGAAGACCCATCAACCCGTAAAGATTGTTGAGCTTTCGGGAGTTGACCTCGATGTCTCATCGATAAACCTCCCGACAGTATTTACGGGAGATAAAAATTCTCTCGAATCTAAAGAGATCGAAGGAAAGATCGTGGGAGAAATCGAAAACGCATCCTTTAACAAGACCAGAGTATCCAAGGTCGATTTTACCTGTTCGGTCGGGGGGGGAGAGGCGGTTATCAAGGAGTTCGTCTTTTCGATCTACGGCGGGATTGTCGGCGCAGAGGGGATTTTCAGATACGCCTCCGAAAGTCCATCAGGGGAGCTCTCGATCAGGGCGAGCGGGATCAGGTTCCACGAGCTTTTGAACAGCATTTCCGACGAGGAAAACCTTATCGTTGGGACGCTCAAGTTAGACGGGAACTTCGCCTTTCCCATAAAAGGGGGGAAGGCCTTTACCAGCGACCTTAAAGGGAAGGGCAACGTCTCTGTGACCGACGGGACGGTGCCCGATTTCAGTATCCGGAAGGAGTTGGCAAAGTCGCTTAAAATCCCGCCCGCCACGCTCCCGGCGGAGCTGGACACGGGCGATTTCAGCTACATGGGCGGAAGCTATACCATAGATTCGGGAAAGCTCTTTACCAATGACTTCAAGACCGAAGGGCCATCGTACAACTCCATGACCCAGGGTTATCTCGGGTTTAACGGCGTGCTCGACTTTTCGGGAAACATCTACCCCAGCGAAGAGGTCGTGAGGACCTCCAGCTTTGAGAAGCTCACCTCCTCAATCGGGATGGGGGGAAAGCTCGACAAGATCCCCTTTACCGTCACCGGAACCTTGGACAACGTGAAGTTCAAGATCGAGTACGAAGGGCTTTTTGGACTGGGAAGTGAAGGCGGCTCGAAGGCCCTCAAAGAACTGGGCAAGTCGATATTAGAGAATATCTTTAAATAGACGTCTTAGATAGTCGTTTCTGAAGTACAGGGCGATATCGGCGAGGACCATCGTCGCATTCAGCATGTAGAGGTAGATCACCGGGTCGAAGTTGTAGAGCATCTTGTGGACGGTCCCGAACATGTAGCCGGCAAACACCACGAAGAGGAAAAAGACGCTCTTCCCCAGATTCGACCTCGATTTGTATGATTTGTATATAGAAAACGGCCACGCCGCGCCGAAGCATACGAGCATGAAGATTTCAAATAGACTCACGAAAGTTACTCCCGGTTCAATCGGTTAATTTGAGACTGAGACTTCTATTTAAGGCTCTCCAAAGGTGAAACAAAAAAAGGATTGGGAACCTCAATCCCATTAGTCCACTTCACCCCCTGCACCGTCCCTACTTATATCGATTCCCGCGATTCCTGTCAGTGCCTCCTGAAGAGGATCACCGCCAACCCCCCCATGGCGACGCCGAATCCCACGATGTACGTAATATCGTCAACGAGGGGGAAGCTCCTCATCCCCAGGACGACGCCCCGCATAAGATCGACCCCGTACGTCACCGGGTTGAGGCTCACCATAACCTTAAGCCACCCGGGCAGGGTCTCCACGGGGTATATCGCCCCGGAGAGAAAGAACAGCGGCATTATGACGAAATTTGACACTGTCCCGAATCCCTCGTAGGAGTGCATCCTGCTGGCGATGACTATCCCCAGGGAGGCCAGCGCTATCGAGATTATCAGCATTACGGCGATCATCAAAAAAATGTCCATGAGCGCAAACCTGAGGCCGATTATCGGAGCGAATATAAGAGTTATGGATCCCTGGAGAAGGGCCTGGGCCGCGCCCCCCATCACCTTGCCGGCGACGATGGAAGTTCTGGGGATGGGGGCGACCAGTATCTCCTTCAAGAAACCGAACTCCCTGTCCCAGATCACCGATATTCCCGCCCACATCCCGGAGAAGATAAGGGACATCACCACGATCCCTGGGAAGATGTACTGGATGTAGTCCACGCCGCTGGTCACCGTGAAGACAGGCCTCAGCCCCATCCCGAGGATCAAGAGCCATAGGATCGGCCTGGCTAACGAGCCGTAAAACTGGTGCTTGTCCCGGAGCAACCTCTTCATGTCCCTCAGCCAGATGATGTACGTACCGTAGAGGAATTTCCCGAGAATCCCCCAGTCCTCCCCCGTTTTCTCCCTTTCCATCATCCTCCCTTGGCCGCTCATTTCATCCTCCTCATTCTCACCGCCCGCTTGATAAGACTCATCGAGTTTCCCGGCTCGTCTGCGATCGCCGTTCCGGTAATCTCGATGAAGACATCCTCCAGGGTGGGCCTCTTTATCATAAGGTTTTCCAGGGATACCCCTCCATTGAGAATCTTTCTCAGCGCATCCTCGGAGCTGTCGACGCCTATCATGAGCTTGTCGCCGGCTCTCACGACATCGAACCCGAGGGCCCTTACGGCCCTCTCGTTGCCGTCGCTGTTGGAAAGGACGATCGTGTCCCTTCCGATACTCTTTTTCATGTTCTCCGGGGAATCGACCGCGACTATCTTTCCCTTGTGGATGATCCCGACCCTGTCCGACTCTTCAGCCTCCTCCATGTAGTGGGTCGTGAGAAATAGGGTCACACCGAAGTCGTCCTTGAGCTTTCGGATATATTCCCAGATCACCCTCCTCGTCTGGGGATCGAGACCCAGGGTCGGCTCGTCCAAAAATAGGACCCTCGGCATGTGAAGGAATCCCCTCGCGATCTCGAGGCGGCGCTTCATTCCGCCCGAGAAGGTATTTACAACCTTGTCCTTGAATTTCCTAAGCTCCACCATCGTCAGCGCCTTTTCTATCCTCGGCCTTATTTCCCTCTTCGGCACCCGGTAGAGGGCGGCGTGAAAGTATAGGTTGTCGTAGGCGGTTAGGCGCTCGTCCAGGCTCGGCTCCTGAAAGATGATCCCTATGCTCTCCCTGACCCTGTCCGACTCCTTTGCAATATCGTATCCGTTAACCCTTCCCCTTCCGCTCGTCGGCAGGATAAGCGTGGTGAGTATCCTTATGGTGGTGGTCTTTCCGGCGCCGTTCGGCCCCAAAAAGCCGAACGACTCCCCCTCCTTGACCTCAAACGATATGTCGTCTACGGCGGTCACTTCATCGAATTTCTTTACTAACCTGTCTACCTCTATCATCTAATGTGCCTCGTGAGAGACGTCCATATTGGTCCGCCGCCCGCCCTTCATAATCCTTACCATCTCCCCCTCCATCCTTCCAATTAATGGCAGAAGGGTCGATGAATCGACCGCGGAGGCTGTAACGGCGTTATATCCCCTCGTGCGGCTTAAAAGGGTGTCGGGATCGACAAGGTCCATCTTGTTGAAGACAACGAGCTTGGGGATGTCATCGAGCCCAAGCTCGGTCAGGATAGCGTCCACCGCCTCGATCCTGGCAATGTAGTGGGAGTCGGAGGAGTCCACCACGTGAAGGAGAAGGTCGGCGACCTTGAGCTCGTCCAGGGTGGCGGAAAACGCCGCCAGAAGCTCTTTGGGCAGCTCCCTTATAAACCCCACCGTGTCGGTGATAATCACCTCTATATCCCGTGGGAATCTAAGCCTCCTGCTCGAAGGGTCGAGGGTGGCGAAGAGCATGTTCCTCGCATCGACGTTGCTCTTGGTAAGGGTGTTCAGCAGCGTGGACTTGCCGGCGTTCGTGTAGCCGATTATCGAGATGACGGGAAGCTCCTTCTTGACCCGCTTAGACCTCTGCTGACCTCTGTCCCTTCCTATCCCCTCAAGCTCCTTCTCCAGCCTGTTTATCCTGTCCCTTGCCCGGCGCCGGTTGATCTCGAGCTTCGTCTCCCCCGGCCCCCTCCCCCCGATCCCGCCGGTGAGCCTGCTCATCGCCGTGTTTTTCTCTATGAGCCTAGGGAGCATGTAGTTGAGCTGGGCAAGCTCCACCTGAATCTTCCCCTGCCGGCTCTTAGCCCGCTTTGCGAAGATGTCGAGTATCACCTGGGTGCGGTCTATTACCTTGAGCTCCGTGTAGTCGGTGATCGTCCTTATCTGAGCGGGCTTCAGCTCCCCGTCGAAGACGACGAGGTCGGCCCCCAGCTGCATCGCCCTTATGACGAGGTCGGAGAGCCTCCCCTTCCCTAAAACCCACTTCGGATCGGGCGCGTTTCTTTTCTGTATGATGGTATCGAGGACGGAGAGCCCTGAGCTCTTGCAAAGCTCGATAAGCTCCGCCATGCAGTCGTCCGGGTCGTCGTTCCTGCCGTCGTGGCACATGACGAGGATCGCCCCCTCCCCCGCCTTGACCTCCTTGGCCCTGAAGCTCCTTATAAACTCGTTCTCAAGGGACGCTATCAGCTCGGTGAAATCGAGATTCAGATTGTGAATGCTCTCCGGGGGTAGCTTCTCCCAGACCTCCCCCGTGCTGTTCTCGGGGATGAGGTGGGCGATAAATATGTCTCCCGGGAGTCCATGATCCTTGACCTCGACGGCGCCTATGAGGTCAAATCTCAGAAGCGCCAGGTCGACCAGGTCGTCTCTGGTAAGCCCCTCCCCCTTCAGGTGGGTGTGTACGGAGCGGAGCCCCCGAAGCCTCGTCCCACCCGCCCTGTGCCTCGATAGGTCGGGGATCACGACCATCTGGGCGTCCCCGACGATAACGAACTCGATGTTGCCCCTTCTGTCTATCAGGATGCAGACCTGCCTTCCCGTCTCAAGGGAGAGCTCCGTCATCGCCCTGGCGAGCTCCGGCGATACAACCACATTCGGCGGCACCCGCCTCTTGTAGAGGTTCTCCAGTCGTCTAACCTGATTGGCCTTTAGGCCCGTGATATTACCGTAAAGTTTCGTTGGGTTGCCTCTTTCCCCTTGCGATTTTCTCCCCCCTGATATAGTATACGCTCTATCTAAAAATTTTCAAGGCTTTTGCGACATCGGTAGATAAGATGGTGAATTTAATGCTAACAGAATCTCCGTTTAAAGAATTTACATATTATCTAGTTACTTACAATCAGAAATAAACAAACAATTTTGCGCTAAAATTATGAAGAGAGGGACGGCAATCCTCCCCCTCCACGGCGGCAGGGCGCCCAGGTGGCTGATGGATCGAATGATCCGCCTGGCGAGGGAGATTATCATTATCATCGTGTCCGATTTCGGCTCGAAGGAGGTCTTAAGGAGGATGTCCGACCCCTTCTGGTTCCAGTCCTTCGGCTGTCTCCTCGGGTTTGACTGGCACTCCAGCGGCGTCACCACAACGGTGACCGCCGCGGTAAAGGGTGGAATCTCCGGCATCGAGAGGGAGCTCGACCTCTACGTCGCCGGCGGGAAAGGGGCTAGGTCGAGAAAGACGCCCGATGAGATAGCAAGCCGCGGCGCGGATATATCAGTCGATCCCGAAGACCTCGTATACCTCTCCCGGTTCTCGGCCAAGGTCGACAACAACGCCGTCATGGACGGCTACCAGATCTACCTCCATAATTTCATCTTCACGGGGGACGGGAGCTGGGCCGTGGTTCAGCAGGGGATGAACGAGAAGTGCAGAACGGCACGCCGTTACCACTGGCTCGGGGAGGCGGTTGACGACATGGTCTCCGACCCGCAGGCCGCGATATGCTGCGACAGGAGGGAGGGGATTATCACAAACCTGACCGACGGCAGGGCGAAAAACGCAAGGGAGGTGGCGGCAAGGCTCGCTGTCGAACGCCCCGAGACGATCGTGAAGGAACTTACAAAGATAAAGGGTAAGGCAAAAGACAACGACTTTACGCTTCCCCGGCGCCACGCGGTTACAGCCGACGACATCGATCCGAAGAGGCTCTACAAGATATTCCTCTCCACATACGAGAGAAGGCCCAAGGACTTCGAGGCGCTGCTGGTATCCCAGGGGGTGGGGCCGAAGGCGCTCCGGGCCCTTACGCTGATCGCGGAGGTGATCTACGGAGCCGAGGCGTCATTCACCGATCCCGCCCGATTCAGCTTCGCCCACGGCGGCAAGGACGGTCACCCCTACCCGGTCGACAGGGAGAACTACGACAGATCCATCGAGACGCTGAGACGGGCGGCAAAGTTGGCGAAGGTCGGCAGGACCGAAAAGATGGATGCACTGAAAAGGCTGGATCGTTTTTACAGAACGCTTTTAGAGAACGCTTTTAAAGAACGATGTCACAGGAATTTTAAGAGTGAAGAGGACAAAGCTGAAAGGGATTGAGGGAGTCATATTCGACTTCGACGGAACGCTGGCGGAGATGAAGATCGACTTCCCCTCGATATACACCAAGGTCTACGAGCTGACGGGGGAGTACGGGATGGACGCCTCAAAGCTCAAGGAGACCTATCTTATAGAGGTGATAGAGGAGATCACCTCCATTCTGGGGGGAGAGGCCGGAAAGAGATTTTACGAGACGGCGATTAAGATCGTCGTGGCCGAGGAGCTCGTCTCGGCAAGGGAGGCCTCCCTCTTTCCCGGCACCAGGGAGCTTATCTTATGGCTTAAGGAAATGGGAATAAAGGTAGGCATAGTGACGAGGAACTGCGCCGAAGCGGTCCTCTCGGTCTATCCGGAGGTTAAAAGGGAGGTGGATCTCTTTTTGCCCAGGGACAGCGTGAAGCGGATAAAGCCGGACCCCCAGCACCTTATCGAGGCCCTTAACGCCCTCCGTGTGGCCGATACCCGCTGCCTCATGGTGGGGGACCACCCCATCGACATCAAGTCGGCGATCAGGGTAAACATGATCCCCGTGGGCGTCCTGACGGGGCACTCGACCGAGGAGGAGCTCCTCGATGCGGGCGCCGAGTTAATCCTCGCCGACGCAACGAGATTAATGGATGAGATAAATTGAGAGTTTTTTGAGAGGTCACCGGTTTTTTATGAAGAAAGACGAATCATTGCCGAGCGGTAAGCTCAAATACGACCTTCTGGATTCCATACTGAAGGGATTTTCTTCGGACGACCCGAGGGTCAGGCTCGGCCCCAGGGTCGGCGAGGACGCGGCGGTGATAGACATGGGCGATAGATGCCTCGTCGTCACTACCGACCCCATCACCTTTACGGCGGAAAACATCGGCCACTACTCCATAAACGTCAACGCCAACGACATAGCCGTACATGGGGCCGTCCCGAAGTGGTTCCTCGTGACCCTCCTCCTGCCGGAGGGGGAGACCGACGAAAATTCTGTGAGGGGGATCTTCGATCAGGTGAAGGAGGCTATGAGGCCCCTTGGTATATCCCTCATCGGAGGGCACACGGAGGTGACCGACTCCGTCACCCGCCCCGTAATCAGCGGCGTCATGATGGGTGAGGTCGAACCAGCATTCCTAATAACCACCGGAGGCGCGAAGCCCGGGGATCTCTTATTTCTCACAAAGGGAATACCGATAGAGGGAACGGCGATAATCGCCGCGGAGAAGGAAGAGCTGCTCTTGAAGGAGGGGGTAGATCCGAAGGTAATCGCCGACGCGAAGAATTTCTTAATGAGGCCCGGGATAAGCGTCGTCGAGGACACCCGGATAGCCGCAGAAGCGGCTCCGATAACATCTATGCACGACCCGACTGAGGGGGGACTCGCCGCGGGGCTCAACGAGCTGGCGATCGCGGCGAACGTGACCATATCGGTGAAAAAGGACAGTATCCCCGTCTACCCCGAGGGGGAGGCACTCTGCAAAATCTTCGACATAAACCCGATCGGCACGATCTCCTCGGGGGCTCTCCTCTTCACCGCAGCCCCCGAATACAGGGAGAGGCTCGAGGCGGCCTTTGGGGAAAAGGGTATCCCCTTGAGCGTGATCGGCGGCGTCGAGAAGCCTTCGGCGGAGAGGGTCTACATCATAGAGAAGGGATCGGCGGGCCTGTCCCGCGCCTCCCTCCCCTACATCGAGAGGGACGAGATATTAAAGATATTTGGATAAGGATTTCCCATCAGGTGGCGCTTAATCCACCCGCACGAAAAACCAGGGCATTGGCGTGTTCCGCGAAGACAACCGGCCCGGCAATTCCTGGAGATACTACAGTCCCTGAAGCTTTATCTTCTCGTAGGCCCCCATGACCTTGTCGACATACTTGTCGGGGAGCCTTCTTCCCCTCTTCAACATCCCGTCCACGTAACCGGGGCCGGCGTTGTAGGCCACCAGTGCGAGCCTCAAATCCCGATATTTCAGGAGCATCTTGAAGAGGTAGTACATCCCCATGCTGATGTTTTTCTCCGGGTCGTAGAGGGTCTTTGTCCCCTCCCACTCGATATCTACCTCGCTGGCTATCTCCCTTCCAGTCGCCGGCATGATCTGCATGAGCCCCCTCGCCCCCACAACGGAGATCGCCGTCGGATTGAAGGCGCTCTCTATCTGAATGATGGCGAGGATGAACTCAGGATCGTAGCCGTACTTCATCGACTCGAAATATATAAGAGAGGCGAGCTCCCTTTCCTCCTCCTCGGTCAATCCGGTCTCGAAGGAGCGTATATATTCGAGGATGTCAAAGTTGTCGATCTCCTCCCCGCTTTTCCGGTCGATCAAAATCTTGTACGATATCTCACCGAGTCCGACTGGTGGATTTTCAGGCCTAAAAAAAAGCCCCGGCAGGGCCAAGGCTGTTATTGCCAATATGGCAAGGCACATTTTAAGCGCCCCTCGCTTAAATCCCGAGAATGGGATCTTAAGCCACCTCACTTTTCCCTTCAAATTCTTGACGATTTGCATAAGTAAACTCAACTTCAGAAAGATCATATTGTAAATTTTATATAGTATAACAACGAATCGGCCGTTTGTCAAGGGAATTATAGCAATTTAATGTATAATTTACATACAATTTGTACTTTATTGTAACATATTATCATTTATTGCATTACAATTATTGCACATTAAGCTTAAATGTTTGCACTTTCTTTTGTTCATAAATAGTTTTCACGACAGTTCGGCTAAAGATTTTTCATATCTATAAATCCTTTGACAAAATCCAATTCTTTGGTAAAATCTTCTACATTATGAAAAAGACAATTACCAAGGTTGAGATAGGGGGCCGAAAGCCGGACTACTCCGGGAAGGTCAGGGAGATATTCGATCTCGGGGACGAGCTGATTATCGTGGCCACCGACCGCCTCTCCGCCTTCGACGTAGTCTTCACGGACGGGATTCCGGAAAAGGGGATAATCCTGACCGAGATATCAAACGTCTGGTTTTCTATGCTCGACTTCGTCGAGAACCATATAATAGAAACGGACATCAAAAAATTCCCAGCCCCCTTCAACTCCCAGGAGAATTTCAAGGGGAGGAGCGTCTACGTCAAAAAGGCGGATCGGATCGACATGGAGTGCATTACGAGGGGGTACCTCGCCGGCTCCGGCTACAAGGACTACACAAATACCGGGATGATCTCAGGGACGAAGCTACCGAAGGGTCTCAAGCTCGCCCAGAGGCTCCCGGAGCCGATCTTCACCCCGTCGACCAAGGCGGAGGTGGGACACGACGAGAACATCACGAAGGATGAGGCGAGAGACATGATCGGCATGGACCTCTTTTCCAAGATAGAGGAGCTGAGCCTTTCAATATACAGCTTTGCCCACGACAAGATGGAGAGGGAGGGGATAATCCTGGCGGACACCAAGTTTGAGTTCGGCCTGATTAACGGAGAGATAATCCTTATAGACGAGGCGCTGACGCCCGACTCTTCCCGCTACTGGCCGATGGACTCCTACAGAGTGGGAGAGTCTCCACCCAGCTTCGACAAGCAGTTCGTGAGGGACTTCCTCGAGACGACCGACTGGGACAAGACGCCGCCGGCTCCCAAGCTCCCCGATGATATAGTTTTGGGAACGAGGGACAAGTACCGCAAGATACTCGAGGTGATCCGTAAGATCAATAGCGACATATGATGGGGCGATAATGTTGGTGGGGCGATGCCTGTGACGGGTCAATGTTAGTAACGGGGCGATGCTGATGAAGGGGCGATTCTGGTGAGGTGACGACGCTTTTGATAAGGTGATGATGATGGGGGCCAATTGAGGGAACGGCAATTAAGACAGCAGAGATCGAGAGGGAGCGACAATCGAGAGAGCACTATTTAATATAGAGACAATCGAGGAGGAGAGACCTCCTTGGATTAAGGTATTCGGCGCGGCCCCCTTATCGGTCTTTTTAGCTTTTATGGAAACGGAGGGTCTGGTGAAATGACGAAGACGTCCCAGCCATAGATGCTTTACTACTTCTTACGCTCCGCCCTTAATCAAGATTTGCTTAAATAACGGTTTGGCATTCGCTGATGCTTCAGCGGCATCGCCCGTCCTGCCGGTACTAAAACAGTGAACAAACCCAAACTGTAAATGTCTTATCAGCCATCACTGCTTTTTCGTGAATAAAAAGCCTTCTTAAATTTCGGACGCAAATGGTTCACCAGCCACCGCCTCTATATCCGAAGTTAAGGTTCAGCAGGAATAACGATCGAGCTTCCGCTATAGATGCCTTACTACTTCTTACGCTCCGCCCTTTCTGGAAGGACTGCTTAAGCAGCGAATCGGCATCATCCTTTACCTTGCCGGTCTACGCCGTTTTGCCGTGAATGGATGTTCTGCGGAGAGAACGAACTGGCCTCCGCCGCCGATTTCTCACCTATCATCATCAGACCAGTGGGGACAGGAGCCTTACAGAAACGGCGAACCGGCATTTCGCGCGGCTATTTAACCGCTCCCCCTTCCCTGTGCTTCTGATAACGGGAATATCCCTTGAGCATGAAAAAGGCGATGGTCATGATTATCATCTGGCTTACGAGGACGGGCACGGTAAGGACGATATACCCCTTTTCGAGAATGACCGAGAGCATCAAGCCCACCCCCGCCGCCGTAACGACCGCATAGAACCACGATGTGAAGAGAAGGTATCTCCTCCCGAAAACCGCCATCGGTATCGCCCCGACGGTGCTCACCAATGGCATAAAGATCAGGTCCCAAAAACCGGCATAGGGTGAGAGGAGGTTCGCTATGAAACACCCTATCGGGACGAAGACTATAAGGTACGGACTGGTTGCAACGAGTATGACCACGGCCTCGCTTATCCTAAACTGTATCGGGCCGTAGCTTATCGGGTACACGTAAACGGTCAGTGCCACGTAGAGGGCGCTGATTACGGCTATCTCGGTTATTGGGTGTATGGAGCGTCTTGGCCCCCCCGTCGGATTGGCGTTTTCCACTCGATTTTCGGACAAATCTGAAACATGAGTGGATTTTTTCACTGTCATCGGCTGTAGTATAAGATGGGATATTTTAAGAGATTTGCCGGATTCATCGACACGGATGTCCTGCAAGGCCTTCAGGACGCCCAAATTTATTATGCATGCCTAATATTTTTTAGGGCTTAAAATCTTTACCTTATTCAGATCTCGACCGACTCGCCGCCGATGACCGAGAGCTCTCCGCAGATCGTCCGCTCGAGCAAATCCTCGATGATCTCGCCGACGTTGTCTTTTGTAATCCAGTTCTTGTGGAGGTAGTTTGCCCCCGCATCCAATATATCTTTTATCTCCCTCTGAAGGGATGTTACGGCGATGATGCCTATCGGCGGATCCTGACTCCGGGCTGCTTTTATAACCTCCATTCCGCTCGTTTGCTCCATCATTATGTCGGTGAAGATTACATCGGGGTGGTTTTTCTTGTCAGGGTTGTTGATAACCTTTATCGCCTCCGCCCCCGTATGGAAGGTCTTCACGAGCATCATATCCTTGTAAATCTTTTTCAAGATATCTTCCAATATCTTGGTCATAAACTCGCTGTCATCTATCACCATCGTCTTGATCTTCATGAAGAGGAGGGCCTTCTTTCTCATCATGTCGGAAAGAGAGGCGTACGCCTCCCAATCGGTCATGGACGTCCTGTTGACCAATGTGTTGATGAAAATCCCCTCGGGCGGAATGAGGTTCCAAAGCTCCTTCTCCTTATCTATCAACTCAAACGATCCCTCCGCCTTTTTTATCTTGTATATCGGAAGGACGCTCTCTTTGAGCTTGTTTTTCTCATCCTTCTGACGAAGCCCCTCCAAGAGAAGGTGTGAAACATCAAGGTTTATATTATAACGGTCTTTTTTGATATCTTCAATATCGTATGCCTGAAATCGGGCGTCTTCCCATTCTATCATTCTAAAAAACGCCTTTTTCCCTGTCAGGACATCCCCGACGAAAGCGCCGACAATATTCGAGTTATCGAAGAAAAGCGTTCCATCACTGCCGTCGTTGGAGTAAAGGGTTATCAACATCTTTCTGTTATTGGAGATACCCTGGATGAGACTCACCAGAGAAAGCGCCGTAAAATTTCCCTCGATCTGCGGGACTTTTCCCTCTAAGTCTTCCATGACAATACCTCGTCTCTTCCGTTAAAATTGTTCAATGTCACTGTCCATAGGTGCGGGAGATTCCGGTGTCTCCACATCACTTCCCAGCTTTTTTTTGACCATATCTATATTAACTTTATAGTTACTCTTCGGCTTGATGTCAAACGCTTTTTTGAATTGAGTTAGAGCCTCCTCGTATTTCTCCATTTTCACGTACAGCACCCCGAGGTTGTTGTAGGCCTTGTCGTAATATGGATCGATATTCAGCGCATAAAGATATTCCTGTTCGCTCTTCTCCAGCTCGTTGGTCCTTGAGTAAACGATAGCGAGATTATAATGGTAACGGGCGTCGTCGGGCGAAAGCTCGATCGCCTTCTGGTAATTCGCTTCGGCCTCGGGGTAGTTCCCCAGCTGAGAATACACCTTGCCGAGATTGTAGTACCCGTCCGAAAAAGTGGGGTCCAAGGTCACGGCCATCTTGAACTCCTCGGCGGCGGCGGAATAGTTTCCCTCTTCCAAGAGCCTCGCCCCCTCGATGTTGTGCTCCTCGGCTGTGCCCTTTACGGTCAATTCGTATTTTGCCAGATGCTCCTTCAAGAGCGTATTCTCAGGGGAGAGTTTTAGCGCCTCCTTCTCCTTTGCTAAGGCAAGGTCGTATTCCCCCTTGGCGAAATGGGCGGCGGCAAGGGCGTCGAGCACCATGGGGTTTTCCGGAGACAGCTCCATCGCCTTCAAGGCGTACTTTTCAGCGAGGTTACCGTTTATATAAGAGGGATTTTCAGCCTGACTGTAAAGGAGGCTCAGGCGAATGAGTGGTTCGACCGACTTCTTGTCCTTTCTCGCCGCGGCAAGGAAATCCTCTATGGCCTTTGCGTATTCCTTCTCCTTTATGTGGTATGCGCCCATATACATATAGACCTTGACGTTGTCGGGATCCAGATCTCTGGCCTTCTCGAGCATCATCAACCCTTCCTCATCAAGTCCCCTCTCTATATAGACCAGCGCCACCTCGGCCATTATCTCTCCGTTCTTCGGGTCGAGGTCCATCGCTTTTTTGTATTCCTTTATCGCCTCATCGAATCTCCCTAGGGAATAGAGGCACTTTCCCATCCCGAGATGAGCCGGCGCAAAAGAGGGTTTTTCCTCGATAGCCTTTTTGTATTCGACCATCGCCTCTTCATACATCATCTGCTTGTAGTATCTCTCGCCGCTCAGGAAATAGGTCTTGGCGTCGCCCATGACGCTCTTCCTGCAGGAGAAGGCGCCCAGGAGAAATATGAAGAGTAATGCCGTTAAGGCCGCTGTCGGCGTTATTCTTTTCATTTTAAGTAAATATCCAATTAAGATTACAATCGACCCCGGGGGGTTATGGCGGAGAGAGAGGGATTCGAACCCTCGGTAGGGGTTTACCCCCTACACTCGCTTAGCAGGCGAGCGCCTTCAGCCAGCTCGGCCATCTCTCCGGATCCGATTTTGTCTGTGAAAATAACTATTTGCTACAGAGCAGAACCTTAAATTTTAGCACGACGTTCTTCTTATCCAACCCTTCCATCGACCCCGACGGTTAAATGGCGGAGGGAGTAGGATTTGAACCCACGGAACTTTCGTTCAACGGTTTTCAAGACCGCCGCCTTAAACCACTCGGCCATCCCTCCGTAATTATAATGACTTTATTCTAATCCTAAATTCACTACCTAAAATGTTTATCGACCTCCCCCCACCCCGCGCCGTATATCAACCCACTACATTTAATACAACTTTTCCCCTACCCCCCTGCCCCAATCATCATCTCACTCCCATGATATTTTTCCACCCCCCCCTTCCCCCAAACGAGTTTGCCCACCCCGCACCGCATATTGACCCACTACATTTAATATAACTCTATCTCCTACCCCACCCCGCACATCAATCAACTATATCCAATCCACTTTCCCCCTGCAACCCCGCACCGCATATCAACCCAGTAGGTGTAATCCGCCTCCCCCCTTTTTACAAATAATTCTCTCACCCCCCCCCAATCCCCCTATGTTAACCAATCAGCTCGAGCCCACCCATGTAGGGCCTTAAGGCGCCCGGAACCTCCACCTTCCCGTCCGGTCTCTGGTAGTTTTCGAGGATCGCTATCAGCGTCCTTCCCACGGCCAGGCCGGAGCCGTTCAGGGTGTGCACATACGCCGTTCCCTTCTTGCCCTTCTCCCTGAACCTGATGTTCGCCCTCCTCGCCTGGAAGTCCTCGCAGTTGCTGCAGGAGGATATTTCCCTGTATTCATTCTGCCCCGGAAGCCACACCTCTATGTCGTAGGTCTTCGATGAGGAGAAGCCTATATCGCCGGTGCAGAGGTTCACCACCCGGTAGTGGATGTTCAGCCTCTTCAGTATCTCCTCCGCGTTTGCAAGTAGCTTCTCGAGCTCGTCGTAGGAATCCTCGGGCTTAGTGAACTTTACCAGCTCCACCTTGCTGAACTGGTGCTGTCTTATCAATCCCCTCGTGTCCTTGCCGTAGGAGCCCGCCTCTTTCCTGAAGCAGGGCGTGTAAGCCGTCATGTAGATCGGAAGCTCGTCGCCGTCAATGATCTCATCCTGAAAGACGTTGGTCAGGGGGACCTCCGCCGTAGGGATAAGCCAGTAGTCGGTGTCCTCTACCTTGAAGAGGTCGTCGACGAACTTGGGGAGCTGGCCCGTTCCCGTCATCGTCTTTGTGTTTACCATAAAGGGCGGCAGCATCTCCGTGTAGCCGTGCTCCCTCGTGTGGATATCGAGCATGAAGCTTATCAGCGCCCTTTCGAGCTGCGCCGCCTGCCCCTTCGACAGCGTGAACCTCGCCCCGGCGAGCTTTGCCCCTCCGGTAAAATCTATTATCCCAAGCCTCTCTCCGATGTCCGCATGGTCGAGGGGCGTAAACTCGAACTTGGGAGGCGTGCCCCATTTCCTCACCTCCACGTTATCCTCGTCGGAAGTCCCGACGGGGACCGACTCATGGGGGATATTCGGTATGAGAGCAAGGGCCTTTTTAAGCTCTTCGTCAATACTGTTCAGCTCTTCGTCCAGCGCCTTTATCTCGTTCGAGACGCCCTTCATCTTATGTATGAACTCCCCGGCGTCCCCCTTCTCCTTCTTTATTTTGGCTATCTCGTCCGACACGGAATTTCTTTCGTGCTTCAGGGTCTCCACCTTGACCAAGAGCGTCCTTCGTTTTTCGTCCAACTCCTTGAACCCGGAGACGTCAATCTCCTCGCCCCTGAGGGAGATTCTCTCGATAACAAGATCTGTATTTTCTCTGAGGAATTTTGGATCAAGCAATTTTCTAAAACATCAACTTGTAATTAATCAAACGGGAATCAAACAGGGTCCCAAACATGTCCACTGATATTATCACTTCATATTCAAATAGTCAATAATTTTGTTAAAATAACTGCATTACCCATGCGTCATATTTTGAATCGTGATATTATAACCTGCCTGAAAAAGATTTTTAACTTTTCAACGACATAAACGTCTAATTTTCAAACAGGGTGTTTAATGGAATCTGAAAGAGAACTCGTCCGTCTGGCAATTGCCGGAGACGACGGGGCATTTGAAACGCTTGTGAGAGGCAATATGCGGCACGTATACGCAACGGCTCTCGCTGTGGTCAAGGACCACTTCGACGCCGATGACGTGGCCCAGGTGAGCTTCATCAAGGCGTACCGGGCTTTAAGCAAGTTCAGGGGCGATTCGACCTTTAAGACGTGGATCACAAGGATCACCATAAATCAGGCGAAAGATCACCTGAGGAAGAAAAACGGCGCCGTCAACTCCGACAATATCGGCCAACTTCCCGACGGCGGGAGGGACGCCCTCACAGACTACATCATCTGGGAAGAAGGACGCGAGGCGTCAAGCGCGCTTAATCTCCTCCCGTTGAAACAGCGCCTGGCCGTCACGCTGAGACTGATCGAGGGGCTGTCTTTCAAGGAGATCTCCCGGGCGATGAACATCAGCGTCGGCAGCGCAAAGACGAACTTCCACTACGGGATAAAGAGGGTGGCGGAGATGGTCGCAAGGGCGAACGACGACAGGGTCAAGACGATAAAGCGTTAAACGACAAGAAGGGGGAATGGGCGTTGCAGGAATCAGGTTATAAGCCGGGGGGTTCGCGTTATAAAGATTTTAGTATATAAGGATTTCTGTTAAACGACATGGAAATAGCGTGAAAAGGGAATAATTGCTGGATGAATTCGGAAATATCAACGCGGGGCAACGTTAGATTGCTCAATATAGAACACCCGAATTAAATTACAGCAGGTGAGAGTAAAGCTTGAAGGCGCCTCGATTATAAGAATATCAACGTGAAGCCAAACTTCATGTGTACTCGGGTCAAATGGGAAAAAGGGAGAGCGGACTTTAAAGGCGCCTCGATCATAAAGGAATGAGCATCTCAAAAACATTGTAAAATCAAGGCTTTATAAGATCATCAAAATAAGGCCGCCGCTTACGGAGGTAAAAAAGTGAAATGCAGCACTGTGAAAAAGATAATCCCCGACTACCTTTTGGGAGAGCTCTCCGAAATCGAGGCGAAGTCGGTCGAAAAACATATTGAAGCCTGTCCCGAGTGCTCCGGGGAGCTTAAGAGTTTAAGGGAAGTCTTCGATGATATTTCAAGCTCCGGGGCAAAACTCCCGCCCGAATACTACTTCGAGCGGTTTCCGTCCCGGGTCATGGAAAGATTCAAGAAAAGCAATGGGAGTGAAATCGCCGAAAGGCGGCGTCTCTTAAGCCCTGTTTGGGCCGCGGTGGCCGTCGCCGCCGTCATCTTATTGATGGTTTTCGTTCTTGTCAATCCCGTCAAGCCGCCCGTCACATCGGAAACGGGAGGAGTAAATATTGTCGAGGTCTACGAAAACGGTCTGATTGATCAGATTGATCCGATAATCGAGGTGTCCGAGGCCTACGAGGCCTCCGGAGACGATCCTTACTACACGTCGTCATACACCGACGATTACCTCGACGATTACTATATCGATGAGGAGACCGTCAACGCCTACATCGAGGCCGAGAGATACTACATCACTGAGGAGGAATTTGAAGAGATCCTGCAGATACTCAAAAAGAGGTTTTTAAGCTAACAATTGAAACAGGAGGAACAAAATGAAGAAACTAACAGCCGTAATCATCTCGCTTGGGATAATACTATCGGCGCTCGCCGTATTCGCCCAAGAGATCGAAGACAGAAAGATAAAGAGAGACAGGGTAGAAGCCAGGGTGGAGGAGCTGAGGAAGGAGATTTTGGTTTCCAAGGTCGGGCTTACCGAATCCGAGGTTTCTCAAATTACAGCCATCAACAAGAAGTACAGGGAAAAGAGGATGGCCCTCTTCAAGGAACGGATTGAAAACAGCAGGGCCCTCTCGAAGGCCCTGAGGGAAGAGACGGTAAACGAATCGGAGCTGAAATCGATCCTGAACAAGCGTACCAGCCTCGAAGACGAAATGTCGAGCCTTCGCAAACAGGAGGAAAAAGAGATATCGAGGATGTTGACCACGGAACAGTTCGCCCGCTACATCGTATTCAACGAGAGGTTCAACAGGCAGATGAGGGGGTTAGTTGCAGGAAACGGCGCCGACCGCGTTAAGAGGGACAACCGCACGAAGAACAAATAGAAGACCCCGATTCATCAGGCCCCGACCCGAACTACCTGTAGGTCCTCAGCTTCTGGTATTTGTAAACCGCCATGTTATGCTCGGAGAGGGTCTCGGAAAAATGGTGGGTGCCGTCGTTCTTCGAGACGAAAAACAGGTAATTGCAATCCGAGGGATTAAGGGCGGCCCTTATGGCCGCCCTTCCCGGATTACAGATCGGGGTCGGGGGAAGCCCGGCGATAATATATGTGTTGTACGGCGTCATCCTCTCCAAATGCTCCTTTGTCAGGTTGCCGTCGAAATCGTCCCACATCCCGTATATGACGGTGGCGCAGCTGTCGAGCTTCATCTTTTTCTTCAAGCGATTGACAAAGACAGCCGATATGAGGGAGCGCTCGTTTTCGGCCTTTGCCTCCTTCTCCACGATCGACGCCAGAATCAGTACCTCGTAATCGTTAAGTCCGCTGTCAGCTGTCGACCTTTCCTTCTCCTTGTTAAAAACAGAAAAGTACCGCCTGACCATGAGCGTAATGATATCCCTCTCGTCCATCCCCTTGTTGAGGTTATACGTGTCGGGAAAGAGGTAGCCCTCGATTACGGGCGCATCGATTCCGAGCTTTGCCATGAAGTACCTGTCCCTCGACAGATCGAGAAATTTCGATCCGTCTACGAAGCCCAAGTTTTCGAGGTGTTCGGAGATCTGGTAGATATTGTACCCCTCCGGAACCGTTACATGATACTCCACGACGCTCCCTTTGAGGATCAAAAAAAGGATGTCTCTGGGCGACATCTCCGGGGTGATCTCGTATTCGCCTGTCCTGATGGTGCGCTCGACGCCGATTATCTTTGCGGCCGCGATGAATATCCGCCCGTCCTTGATGGCGTCCAGATCCTCGAGGTTTTTTGCGGTCTTCATCAGCGTATCGCCCCTCTCTATCTCGATGACGACCGGCTCCTTTACGCCGCCGGTCGGCGTCAGAAACATCTTATAGGCCACCCCTGCGGCGACGCCTGCAAAGACAACCAGAAAAAGGACCATCAAGAAGAACCATTTTAAGATCTTTTTAAACAATCCGCCGTCTCCTTATAACTCCTTATAAATATTGCCGAGACACCCCGGCCTCATATTAGACCAAAATATTTAAAGCTATTATGATATAAAACCGAGAAGAAGGGACTTTTAAAAACCTACTCCTCTTTGGTATCCAACAGCCATCCCCACCCGCACACAAAGGGAATCCCACCTTAACCAGATGCCGTCATATCCTCCTAAGTCTCCCCTCGAGGATTATCGCCGCCGCCACCTTGTCGATCGATTTTTTCCTTTTTTTGCGCGACAGATCGGCCGTGATCATCATCCTCTCCGCCTCCGCTGTGGATAGCCTCTCGTCGACAAATACAAACGGGACATCGATCATTTTGGACAGCCCTTCCGCGAATTCCTTCACCTTTTCCGCCGTCGCCCCTGAGCTCCCGTCCATGTTCCTCGGGTAGCCTATTACGATCTCCCCAACGTCGTTGTCCCTGACGATAACGGAGAGGCGGTCGAGCTCTTTGCCGTCCCTCTCTATGACGATCAGGGGCTGGGCTATCGTATTCGTCGGGTCGCTTATGGCGACTCCTATCCGCCTCTCTCCCACATCGAGTCCCAATATCCTCAAAACACCCCCTCAAATGAAACCCATTTCCGTTCTTAATGCAAAAGTACGAACCGATATATCAATCCATCCTATAATATCACATCCCTGCCAAATTTTATAGGGTGAAATTTTTATACAGCAAAATCCGATTTTAATAGAGAAATGTTGTTGAGGCGTGAAAAAAAGTGCTCTATTTATCCTCAAGGTCTCCGGCCGGAACGAATTCGAGCATCCACTTCTGTTCCAGGAGTGCCAGCCTCCCGTCCCCGCTGATGATCTCTATGAAGTTGTTTATCCAGTTCAGCAGGTCTGGGTCGCCCTTTCTTGTCCCCATGGCGACAGGCTCGTACGTGAAGGGCGTTACGATCGAAAAGGTCGTGTCGGGATACTTCTTCGCAAAGGTCGCGAGAAGCGCCTTGTCCACGATAAACGCCTGCGCCCTCCCCTCGGAAACCTCAAGGGCTGCGTCATCCGCCTTCTCATGGCGTACTATGGTGGCGTCCGGGAGGTATCTGTCCAACACCATGTCGTCGTGGAACGTGGTGGTGACTACAACCCCCGGGCGGTTGAGGTCGTGATAGGTCATGACCCTGCCGGCGTACTCGATATTTACGAGGAGGCATTTGCCCGAAAGGTAGTACGGCCTGGAGAAGTTAATGGCCTTGTTGCGCTCGGTGGTGATGGACATCCCTGATATGATGATGTCGAACTTCTTATTCACGAGGTCGGATATAATTCCGTCCCAGTTCGACTCCACGATCTCCAGGGTGACGTTCAGCTCGTCGGCCATCATCTGGGCAAGATCCGCATCAAAGCCTATGATCTTCCCGTTTGCGTCCTTCATCTCGAACGGCTGATACCGTATATCGGCTATGTCCATCCCCACTATCAGCTTTCCCCTCTTCAAGATCGTGTTCAACGTCGAGTTTTCGGCGATCGTCTCTGGAGTTACCGCAACTAACCCCCCGTTGTCATCCGAGCAGGAAGACAGGAGCAGAAGATATAAAAACAGCAATATGTATTTTACTATGCGATTTTTCATTTTTTAATCCGATCTATTGGCGATTCATGGGCGTTTTTTTAACGGGAGGGATTAAAGTATCTGGCTCAGGAACAGCTTTGTCCTGTCGCTCTTTGGATTTTTAAAGAAATTGTCGGGGGTTCCCTCTTCGATGATCTGTCCCTCGTCCATGAAGATTATCCTGTCAGAAACCTCCCGGGCGAAGCCCATCTCGTGGGAGACCACAACCATTGTCATCCCCTCCTTGGCGAGCGTCTTCATGACGTCGAGGACCTCGCCGATCATCTCGGGATCGAGCGCCGATGTCGGCTCATCAAAGAGCATCATCTTCGGCTGCATGGCAAGGGCCCTTGCGATCGCCACCCTCTGCTGCTGGCCGCCGGAGAGCTGGGACGGGAAGACGTCCGCCTTCTCGTTGATTCCGACCTTTTCAAGGAGTTTTTTCGCTATTTCCTCGGCGTTTTCGTGAGTCCTCTTCCTGACAACTGTCTGGGCCAGCGTGATGTTTTCCATCACGGTTTTGTGCGGGAATAGGTTGAAGTGCTGGAAGACCATCCCTATCTCTTCCCTGACGTGATGAATCTTGACATTTGCCTGGCTTATGTCGACTCCATCGATAATTATCGTCCCCTTGTCTATCTCCTCGAGCCTGTTCAAGCACCTCAAGAACGTCGATTTCCCGGACCCGGACGGCCCGCAAACGACAACCACCTCCCCCGGTTGGATGTCTGTGCTTACATCCACCAACGCCCTGATGTGACCGAAATTTTTGTAAACATTTTTGGCTATAATGATGGGTTCGGCCATCGCCAACTCCCCAAATTTAATATTTGCCCCAAATCCAGCATTTAATATTTCTATTGAAAAATAACTACTCGTCCGTAGCCATTATCTTTTCCATGTTCCACACAACCTTTGAGAGCACCAGAGTTATCACGAGATAGACCAGGGCCACAAGGGTGTAGGCCTCAAAGGGGATGAAGTATATCGACACATACTCCCTGGCCCTTCGGAGGATATCGGCAACCGCTATGATCGATACGAGGGAGGAATCCTTCAAAAGGGCGATGAACTCGTTTCCGATGGGCGGCAAAATCACCTTGAATCCCTGGGGTAGGATGACCTTGCTCATGGTCTGGTAGTTGGTCATCCCGAGGGACTTCGCCGCCTCGACCTGCCCGTGGGATATAGACTGTATTCCCGCCCTAAAGATCTCCCCCATGTAGGCCCCGTAACATATGGCCATGGCGGAGATAGCCGATCCGAGGGGTGGAAGTTGAAAAAATCTCCCGAGGCCGAAGTGTATGTAGAATAACTGAACGAGGAGCGGCACGCCCCTTATGACCTCGATGTAAACCGAGGCGATCCCTTTTATAAAGGCGTTGTTGGAAAGCTTGCCCAGCCCCGCCAGAAGACCCAATATCAAAGAGAGGATCATCGCGGCCACGGTGACCTCAAAGGTGATGACGATCCCGGATCTGACAAATTTTAGAACGTTGAAATAGGGATTGTTGTAAAAGTAGACGAGAAGCAGTATGGTCGTCAGGGCGGCGAAGAGGGAGACCTTCCACGCATCGAAGAAGTTCATATAAAAGGAGTGCCTGAGGCCGCCCATCTGGACCTCGTGCGTCTCCTGCATCGCTTCAAGGTCAAGGTTTATGTATCGAAGGAGGAGCCACACAACTAATGCGAATACAATCAGGATCACAGCTATTACAAAGCCCGCCGAGAAAACGTCGCCTGGATGTCCTGCAAAAAAGTTGTCTCCGATACCAGATATCAACGAGCCAAGCCCGACCTTCAGGATGTGGATCTTTCCTGATATCCATTCGAAGAGCCGTGACCATAAATTCGCGGCTGATTCGCCGTTTTTAACGGCCGATTCCGTTATACTGGAGCCGCCGTCTAAAAGTCCGTCTCCGACCGAGATAAAGAACTTTTTGATCCTAAAGCCGGTCATCCAATCCCATACATTTCTCATTAATATAAGGGCGATGGGGATCAGAAAATAGAGGGCGTTTTTGTATATTTTCGCCATCGACGTCAGTTTTCTGATCTCATCGGTATTGAGGATTACCACCTTTCTCCTGGTTATCGGTATCTTTAATAAAAAGATATAGTACAACGTAGAGATAAACCAGATGATAATCGTTATGGCAAACAGGTAGAGGACGAAGTTGAACGTAAAGCTGAGCGTGGTAATTCCGAAGTCCAGGCCGAACACATTTGCACGACTATACGCCACATCGTTAACGTGATATGGAAACGGCATGGTACCGTTGATCTTATCGATATAAGAAGCGATAACAAGGATATAGATAAAACTCGTCAGGATGGATAGTAACTCAAAGATGTTGATAATAGCAAGGAAGCGTTTTGCCCTGAGATTCCCCTTGAATTTGAAATTAAGGGCCGCCACGGCCGGGAAGATTATTATGATGACGAATGCGATAAAAAGAGAGGGCCTAAGCCTCTCCGTAATCAGCCTGAATGCGGGCCCGTTTATATTTGTGACGGTTCCCGTCAGACCGAAAACCTCTTTTGACGCAAAGGATGAGATCAAAAGGAAGAAGTAGAATGCTATTCCGATGAATCCCAGAAATGTGTGAAAGATAACAAGTCTGGCCTTCCTTATCTCCTTCATTCCCTCCTGATTTATCAAATCCATCAGGGTCCAGAGCCAGAACACGAAGAAAGAGATTTCAAGAAGACTAATTGTGGTCATTTTGCCGTTCTTTTGCGATTTTTGATTCTACATAAAAGTTCGGCGGGGCCTTTCAACCCCGCCGAAATTATAGGGCATTTTTTACTTGATACCCCACTTCTTCTCAAGAGTGGAAATCGTATCGCCCTTCTTGACCTCCGCCAGTCCCTTGTTGATCAGATCGAGGACCTTGGCGTTGCCCTTCTTGACGACTATTCCGTAGTCCTCAAGATCGCCCTTGTTCAGATCGGCGTTGACAACTACCAGCTTCTCTTTGTAGGCCTCGTTCTTCAGGGCGTAGTCGAAAGCGACGGGATGATCGCAGACAACCGCTACGACGTCTCCCCTGACCAGAGCCTCGATGGCGAGTGCGTTATCGTCGTAATTCACGAGCTCCACCTTGTCGTTCTTGCCGACAAAGATGGCGCCGGTGGTTCCGATCTGCGCACCGATTTTCTTTCCGGCCAGGTCGTCAAGGACCTTGATGCTCTCGGCATCCGCTTTGTTGAGAATAAGTGCCTGGCTGATGGCGTAGTAGGGATCGGAGAAGTCGTATTTCTCCTTCCTCTCGTCGGTAATGCTGACAGCGGAAATAACTGCATCGTATTTGTCCGCATCCAGGCCGATAAAAATACCGTCCCAGTTGACGTTGACAAACTCCACCTCGAAACCGGCGGCCTTTGCGATTTCATTCATGAAATCGATGTCAAATCCGACTATCTCCTCCGATGTCGGATCCACATTCTCAAACGGGGGATATGCGGCATCCGTGGCTACCTTAATCTTAACCACTTCTCCAGTCCCTTCCGCTACCTCTTCTTTCGGGGCGCATCCCTGCACCATTATGATCGAGCCAATGGCCAGTGCAAAAACAAAAAACAGCGCTAAAAGTTTCTTGTTCATAAAAATTCTCCTCCATGTTTTGTAGACAAAACTTACTATTTCCCCTTCTTCTACCATATATTCAAATGGATTACAACTCCATTTAAAACAATATTCACATAAAAAGCCGTCAATCCCCCCTCCCCCTCCGTACTAATCTCCCCCCACTAAATCCCCCACCCCGTAGTAAATCCTCACACCCACAACCAGATTGGGGGATGATACCAATAAAAAGCACTTATGTCAATAGATAAATTTATATAAATGACAACTTCCCGGCAAAATTCTTTAACTTTCTTCATTGCAAATATATGATCAGATCAGCCGCCAATCTCCTCTACCAAACGCACGAGATTCCTGACGAGTATCTCGACCATCTTGTCGCCCTTCTCCCTGCCGGCGCGCTTCGGATCGCCCCAGACCCCCGTCTTCCAGTACTCTTGTGTATCTCTTACCAAAAACGGCTTCGGGAACTTCGGGAAATCGGGCTCGGCCGGCTCTCCCACAAGCTCCGGGGCAAGACTCATGATCAAGGAGGTCTCGATCTCCCCGGCGTGGGAGTCCGCCGGAGTCTCGACAAGCTTGAAAAACTCGGCGTCGGTCAGCTCCAGGTCGGTTATAACCGAAAATCTCGTATCGTCGTATTTGTTCATTATCTGGTCCGCGGCGTCAAGGATTGCCGCAACGTGGTTCATCCCCGCGTGTCCGGAGTAGAGGATGAAATTTTTTATGCCGTGCCTGTAGAGGGAATCGACCACGTCAAGGACTACAGCAACGAGCGTCGTAGACCTGACCGCCACCGTGCCGGGGAAATCCGCCGTGCTCCGGCACACACCGAAGTTGATGGGCGGCGCCACAAAAACCGGCACCTTATCCGCCGCCTTCTTTGCGATCTCGTAGGCGTGGAGGATATCGGTGTTCATGGGGAGGTGCGGGCCGTGCTCCTCGATGGAACCCATGGGGACGATTACCGTTCTGGTCTTTTTTAATCCCTTGGAAAAATCTACCGTGGTCATCTGCTCGATTATCATTTATTGCTCCTTTTCCAACCCCTTTAAGGACAACTCCTCCTGCCGATCCCCCCAATTCTTGTCAATCCCTCTAATCCCTGCCAACCCCCTTGACTCCTGCCGATCTCTTTCCTGCAACCCCCCCCCCAACTCTGCCGACTCTCTTAAATATAATTCTCCCACCCATCGGCCAAGGAACTTAAGCGGTCGTCCCCCCGTCGAGGAGTATTACGCTCCCGGTCACGAAGCTCGACGCCTCGGACGCCAGAAAGAGAGCGGCCCCCACAACCTCTTCCGGGTCGCCTATCCTCCCCATCGGATTTGTGGCGGCAATCTGCTTTAAAATATCCGGATTCGACCAGAGCGGCTCCGAGAACTTCGTCTTTATCATAGCGAGGGCGATGGCGTTGACCTGAATGTTGAAGGGGGCCAGCTCCTGCGCCAGCACCTTTGTCAGCATCTCCACCCCCGCCTTGGCCACTCCATATATCCCGAGGCCCGGCGTTGCCCTCCTCGCGGCGACCGTGCTGATATTGATGATCTTTCCCCCCTTCCCCGCATCCTTCATCATCCTGGCGCCCCTCTGGCTGACCAGAAAGACCGACTTGAGGTTGGTGTCGATTATCTTGTCCCAGAGCGACTCGTCCGCATCGGTGACCGCGGGGGTAAAGATATTCATCCCCACGTTGTTTACCAGAATATCGAGCGTTCCCATCTCCCCCTTTATCTTTTCAAACAGGCCGTCTATATCCTCCAACTTGCCCAGGTGGGCGGGAACGGCGATGACCTTCGCCCCCCTCTCCTCTATTTTGCCCTTTGCATCGAGAAGCGTGTCCTCCTTCCTGGAACAAATGGCGATATTTTCCGCCCCGGCATCCGCAAACCCCAGCGCCAGCGAGATGCCGATCCCGCGGCTACCCCCCGTTACGAGGACGTTTTTACCCTTAAGTGAAAAAGTATCTTTTCCCATTTTTCTTAACCTCCTTTATCAATACGATCCCGAAAGAAAAAACGATAATTTTAGAAATAGACTTTACTTAAAAGGGTATTATCACCTTTTTCATCCATTGGCAATATTAAAAAAGTGAAAACGTAAAAGAGAGAAAAATGAGAAAAGAATCGGGAAAGCCTGAATGGCCTTGTATCCGCTATTTTCCCCCGCTCCACTTGAGCCTTTCCCTGATGTTGGCAAGGGAGCGAAGGGCGTCTTCGGTGGTCTCCCCGTAGGGTTCCACGTCCCCGAAGCGTTCGGCCAGATAGGCCCCGTTGAGGGATGAAAAATCGTCTTCGAGGTCCGGGAGCCTTTCTTTGACCAGATCGCCGAACTCCCCTGGAGTCATTAACCTATCTCTGCTCACTCCCTTTTTGGAGAGGAGATTCAGCGCATCCAAATACGCCCGGACGGCCCCCTCCCCTTTTCTTTTCGAGAAGCTGTCCTTGGAAAACACAAAAGAAACTACTACATAGACGATAATAGCTACAATAAAGATAATTACTACACCAATGATCGGGAGGAGAAAGGCCCTCCCCTCCTCTTTCATTCCCGAAATCCAGCCGCCCGTCTTTTCTCTCAGGTCGGACACGCTGTTTCTCCCCTTTATCGAGATGTCCCTTACATCCTTGATCATCTCCATCTGGTCGATCATCTCGTAATTGACGATATATATGTTCCACTTCATCTTGAGATTTTCGAAAAGCCTGCCTATCGCCGACACCTCCTTCAACATAACGAGCCCGGCCGGCGGGGTCGGGTCGAGAGTTACCCACCCCTTCCCCTTAAAATACGCCTCCACCCAGGCGTGGGCGTCGCTCGCCCTCACCGTGTAGAAAGAGCCGTACTCGTTGTAGTCCCCGGCGAGAAACCCGGTGACGAGCCTCGACCTTATCCCGGCGCTCCTCAGCATCATCACCATCGCCGTTGCGAAGTGCTCGCAGTAGCCCTTCTTGTTCACGAAAAGGAAGGCGGCCAGGGGATCGTCCCCCGCATCCCCAGGATCTAGATCGTACGAGAGATTATTGAGAAGATAATCTTTTATCCGCTCCGCCTCAATCTCGTCGGTTTCGGCCCCCTCCGTAATCTCATCGACTAGGGGCCTTATCCTCCCGTCGATATTGCCCGGCAGCTGAAGATAGGCCTTTGTCTCGCCGGGCGTGAGATAGGTCTCCTTTACCCTGACGGGATTAATCACCGACCTCACCCTGTACCTCAACTTGTCGTTGAAAAACCTCCTCGTCTCGACCGTGCCGTACCTGTCTTCGAGGAGGTTGAAAAACGGCCCCTCGAAGGAGACCGGCTCCGTCATCGAAAAGAGGACCCTGCCGTCCGTCGGCTCCAGGAAAAATTCCTGGTTAACTGTCGTCCCGGAGACCTCTCCGCCGCTGATAAAGGTCATGCCGATCCTTCTCATGACGTTTTTCCGGTAGTCCGTTTTTTCCCAATATCTCCCGTCGAAAACGTCAAAGGCGGTGCCGCGAAGATAGACGTCTTTTACACCCGCCTTTTCCATCTCCCCCTTGTCGACAACGACCCTCATGACGACGGCCGAGCTGACCTTCAGGCTTCCCACCTCCCCCAGCTCCACATTCTTCGAGAAGCCGGATACGCGAACCGGCTCGACAAGCTCCGAAGGGAGGAAGCCGGCGGAGATACGGGGGAAAAAGATAAAGAGAAAGGCCGAGAAAATGAGTATGAATGATGTGGTAGCGGCCGCTATTGTCAAGAGGGACGAGCCCTTCAGGTCAACCGGAAAGTCGTCCTCTCTATTTCTCAAACGATTGTTCGATTCGATATTCTGGATAAAATTGTATGTGATCATCGTGCCCGTGGCCAGGAAGAGATACACCAGAAATGAGAGCAGGAAAAGGGGCGAAAAGGTTAGGATCGTCGCCGCAAGGACGGAGGCGAGGCTTATCATATATACCTGAAGGTGGTGCCTCATCTCGCTCAAAAAGAGGATCCTCACCGCCTGGACGTAGATGAGAAAGCTTATTGTCGTGGTTACAAAGGAGCGGTGAAAAAAGAAGAGGCCGATCACCGAGAGGAAGAGGATAGCTATGATGGAGGCGGTGGCCACGCCCGCGGCCCTGGGAATCTTGGAGAGCCTCTCGCCCCAGAACCAGCCGACTATCAGCGACGAGAAGATGGCCGCGTGCTCAAGGAGCCCCAGCTCTCCGGTGAACAACATCGCCGCGAAACCGGAGGTGCAAACGGCGAAAGTGAGTATCTTGAACGTCCTTCTCAGACCTTCCATTATGCCCACCCAAAGAGAGGATTCGCCGTGAAATGACTGTCAAAAAGGTCAGACATCGATTATCGCCCCAGTATCCGCCTCGTCGATCACGGGCGGGGCGGCCGTTACCCTTCCAGGGCTGAAGAGGGCCAGCGCCTCGAGGATCTTTTCAAGCTGTCCCATCCCCTTGGCCGGCTTTAGAAATTCGCTCCCGATAATCAGCCCGACGGCGTAGTCACCCCTGATAAAGCGGACCGCCACGGATGCGGCCGCCTCGATCTTGTACTCGATCTCGTCCTCCGAGTTACTGTCCGATACGATGAGCCTTATCGTGATCTTCCGCTCGCTCTCCTCGGCAAACTCCTTTCTCATTATATCACCTCTCTTCGCAGTGCTCCTCCAGTGGATATGTCTCGGATTGTCCCCCGGGAAATACTCGGTAACCCCCCAGGGCTCCCCCCCGTGACCGGACTTGCTTACGACCACCTCGCCCTCCCACCCCCTGAGATCGAACCCCTCCGGATCAACCTCCCTGATCCTCGGGAGGACGAGGATCTCTTCATCTATGCTCCTCTTCATCCCCTTGGTGAAGAGCCCAAATGGGAAGCTCGTTGAGACCGCCACGTTGCCGAGAGCAAAAGGGCCTCGCTTCGGAAATAGAGCCTCCACCACGGGAAACTCCTCCCCCTTGGGCCCCAAATACGTGAGAAAACCCCCTGTCATAAAGGGCGCCTCGTCCTTAAGCAGGATAAGGTACGACGGGAAGAACCTCTTCTTGTTTTTCACGCCGAACCGGTAGAGGGTCGGGGTCTTTGCAAAGGCCCGATCCGATATTTCCCTTGTAATTACGAGGTCTCTGAGGGCAATGTTGGACATGACGCCTGACGCCACGATAAAGGAGAGCATGGCGCCGAGGATGATGTAGAGGAGGTTGTTTCCGGAGTTTACGGCGGCAAACCCCACCGCAAAGGTAAGGGCGATAAAGTACCATCCCACCTTCGTGATCTTGAGGGTTCGCGGCGGTGTGATGAACCTAATCAGCCATTTTTTTGTTCGGCGGGTAAAGTCAGACATCTCTTATATATTAGTAGAAGGGTAGAAGGGCAAAAACCATGCGGCCTGACAATCTACGGGACATTTGACAAAGTCGGAAAAACGACGAGAGCGATTTAGAGCCGAATCATAAAATCGCTCCTGGGCCCCCCTCCGACATCCTTGACAACCGCAAGACCTTAACCGACCGGTCGACTCAGAGTGGAACGGGAACCGACTCGGTGATCTCCATCAGGACGTTTCTCGCCTCCCTCGATCTCCCGTGGGGGACAACGGAGGACGATTTCAAGACTACTCTGTGGGAAAAGACCGGCAGCACCATCTCCTTGATGTCGTCCGGGACAACGAAGCCCCTCCCCCGGATCAGCGCCGCGGCCTTGGCCGCCCTCTTAAGGAATATAGCGCCCCTCGTCGAGACCCCGAGCCTCAAATACTTCGATCCCCTCGTGGCTTTGACAAGCCTCATCAGATAATCGACAAGGGTGTCCTCTATTGTAACCCGGTCGGCAAGGGACTGAAGCGCCATCAGCTCGGCCGTCGTCAAGACCGGCCTCAGGCCGTCGACCCTCGACCCTATGCCTTGGCTTGTAACAACCTTTTTTTCCTCATCGTTTTCGGGATACCCTATCTCGATGGTCATCATAAAGCGGTCGAGCTGAGACTCCGGCAGGGGGTAGGTCCCGTGATATTCGAGGGGGTTCTGGGTGGCGAGGATCATGAACGGCCTCTCAAGGTCGTAGGTGCGGTTTTCCACCGAAACCCTCCCGTCGCTCATAGCCTCCAGAAGCGCGCTCTGTGTCCTCGGGGACGTTCGGTTTATCTCGTCGGCGAGGACGAAGTTGTGAAAGATGGGGCCCGGGATGAACTCGAAGTCCTCCCCCGCTTTCCTGTAGACCGAAACGCCGATAATGTCCGAGGGGAGCATGTCGGAGGTGAACTGGATCCTCATGAAGCTCCCCCCCACGGACCTCGCTATGGCGTGGGCGAGGGTGGATTTTCCCACCCCGGGGATGTCCTCGATGAGGAGGTGACCGGCCGAGAGAAGCGTTATCAGCGCATGTCTTATGACGTCCGCCTTCCCTATTATGGCGCTCCCGACGTTTCGGGACAGCTCGTCAATCAGCCTCTCCGGCGCCTTGTGCCCTCCCTGTTCCCCCTGTCCCTCTATCTCTAAGCCGTTATCCTTTTCAGATATTTTCAATTCCATCGCTTTATTATAATACCCAATCCGCCTTTAGTCAAGGACGGCCTAAAAAAACCGACAAAATCATTTAAAATTT
>JAFGIX010000032.1 GCA_016929395.1 Candidatus Zymogenus saltonus | reverse complement strand
ATTTTAAAAACCAACGGGGGAAACAGGCCGCATGATCCACCTTAAAACCCCCGTTTCACTGTCTACCATATTGGGTCCACTTCAAGTCTAACTGATCATCTTCAGTTTCATATAATACTAGTTCAGGTTCTGGGAGTTTGTTTTTCTTATTTTTGAACATACTTTCTGGTTTTTCACCTCCTTTTTATTAACCTTTTTATTGTGGAGTATTTATTATGAACGAAAAAGAACTATCTAATAAGATTGATGCTCTTACAGAGTCCATTAAAAACCTTAATGAAATACTTAAAGAGATTCTCAAACTTGAGACAGACAAATGGCAAAGAGATCCTAGTCGTGATCGTCAATAAATAAATTCAATTATTTACTAAATTCTATCTCTAATGTTTGACAAGGCTTCCTCTTCTGAAAATCCAAGGGCAACTAGCGTCTTATAAGTTTCCTCAATACTGTCTACTGGTAAACGACAAATTCTAAATCTACGCCATGCAACTTTTGCAGCTTCTTCTTTAGAGCAACCAAGAGATACTAATGTATTTTGAATAGCAATCATTTGTTTTCTTTCTCTAACATGTAATTCATCATCCATCTTTTGAGTTTATACACCTCCTTTTATCTTGATTTGATTAGTTTAAACCTTTAAAATTAACTAGCTTTGTTAAGTAAATAGTTCCGTATTTTTATTTAGTTGCCTGAAATGGGCCGTCAGAAAGTCCCTGTATTCCGGTGCGATGAAAGGAATCAACGGTTTGTTTATCAGATATTTCCTTTCGCGGCCTATCATCTCCGCTCCGGTTAGGTTGACCTCCAGTATTACAATGTCTTTATTGAAGACAAAATAGCCCACGGGAGCGAGGTCGAAGAGGTTGAAGTACTTCTTCTTCGAATCTTCAAGCTCGCCGGTGATGGCCCGGATCTCCTCGTTCTGCATTCGAAGCTCCTCCTCCGTTATTTTCAACTCTTCGATGTAAGATTGGAGCCTTTCCTGATCCGTGCCAAGCTCCTCGAGCGTCTTTTTGAGCCTATCCTTGGCCTCTTTCAGCTCAACATCTCTAACATTCAGCGCGGCAAGCTCCTCCTTGAGGTTTTTTAACTCCTCGATCAACTCTCCCTTTGTCTTCCGAGAATCATCCATTTAACACCTTCCGCTTCGGTAGAAATTCTTTATTTTAGCACAATATCTTTACTTCGTTTATGCCAGCATATTTATTATAAAAACAGGCTAAAATCTCGACAGCCGACACCTCCCCGTCACTTGTCTACTTCATAAAGCCTTTTCTCCCATATACACTCAATATCTGAATCTATCGTTGCGATCAAGCCGAAAGCGGGCCAGTCAATCTCTCACGTCCTTTATCCAAAAAACAATCATGCCTCACTTATTTTGTAATCACTGTTCCTATATTTCGTTCACGTGACAAGAAGATAAAAAAATACCCCTATTTTGTATAAGATAAATTTTCCTTCCTTAAAAAACCGCCTCCAAATATTTGAAGAACTCAAGACGGGCATTTCCATATGGGAGACCCTTGTGGCCTATCCCTTTACCCGTCGGGGCGGAATCCAAAAAAATCTTCAAGGCATCCCTAAGTTCTTTTGCCGCCCCTCCAGTTCGCACGCCACCCATCAAGCTCGCTTGCCTCCCTCCCAACTTCGCCTGCTCCCCTCCCAAAGTCCTTTTGCCGCCCTGAACTTCTTTCACCGCCCACCTTGCACCGCCTTTACGATTGACATCACCCCCTACCCTAAAACGGTTTTTTAGACAATCTCCCTGTCATTGAGGATATCCTCGGCTGTCTCTTCCTCATTGTTAATATTATTATCCTCTTTTCTGTTTTCACTTACAATATCCGCGGCCCGCTCTTTAAACGTCGACCTCAATTTGCCGCGATCTTTCTTCATATTCGTTTTTTTCTTCCCAACTTCGGACTAGTCCACCAAGATGACTACGGCCCCTTCCACCTCCGAGTCCTCATTATAGAAGGGAGATATTCGCAACAAGAATATTTTATTGTTGTATCTGAATTCCTCCCCAAAACCCCTTTCCTTGACAATAACATCATCCAAACTCTTGAAGAAGTTCTTGGGGAGTTTTATCAGACATGGAATGTTTCGGATTATCCGTCCAACGTCTGCAGCGGTCAACTGAAAAATTTTAGACGCCGGGGGCGTAAACCTCCTTACCTTCAGATCTCTATCCACAATAATTATGGCTATATCCACACTGTTCAAAATGTTTTCAAGATCTGCCTTGGCCGCCGCGAGCTCACCCGATTTTATCTGATACTCCTCGTTTATGGTGTTCAGATCTTCGTTTGTGGACTGAAGATCCTCGTTTACCGTCTCCAGCTCCTCGTTGGAAGACTGAAGCTCTTCATTGGCGGACTGGAGCTCTTCGTTGGCGGACTGAAGCTCCTCGTTCAAGGACTGGAACTCCTCATTTGTGGACTCATACTCCTCTATTATCGAATAGAGATGCTCCTTAGTCTCCGCCAGTTCATTCTTCAGCTCTTTTATATACGGATCGGTGCCCTCCTCTCGGTGAAACCCGTTGTTTACAACCCCCTCGACCACGTTCTCCTCCTCGAAAATCACCATTGTTAAACATTGGGCCGTATGTTTTTTAATCTCGATCGGTATAACGGAGACGGTAAGCGTCCTGACCATACCGTCTAATTCTATTTTTAACTTTTTACTTCTGAGCACAACCCTCTCTTCAACAACTCTGTGTATTAGAGTCCTGAGATCGATTCTGATCTCCTTTCTCGACATGTTGAGGATATTCAAATCAATTTCCCCACTCGAAAGAGAGAGATACGGATTCACGTCCCCATGCACATACATTATCTCCATACGATCATCGATGATCACCGATGGGTGGCCGTACGTCTTCGCAAGGTTATAGTTCGCCAAATCTCTCAGGTTTTTCTCTCCTTCGAGGGACCCTAATATCTTTTGCGGAGGCTTTGATGGCACCGTTTTTGGTATACCGAGATTGATTATCGGTGCTCTAAAAGTACCCCTTCTCCTGTAGATCTTCCATTTCCTGTCAACCACCGAAAACAGATCATCGAACTGGCCGATCGTCTCCGACTTGCCTAAAAAAAGGTATCCAATAGGATTCAGGGTGTAGTGAAAAATCGGGATGAGCTTCTTCTGCAGCACGGTATTGAAGTATATGAGGACGTTCCTGCAGACTATCAAGTCGAGCTTTGAAAAAGGCGGGTCTCTGGTCATGTCCTGGCGGGCAAAGATGACCATCTCACGAATCTGTCTTTTAACCACGAAGTAACCATCTCTCCTGGTGAAGTATCGATTCAGGATGGCTTCTTCCATATCCAACATTGCCGCCCCGGTATATACGCCCTTTCTGGCGATATTGATGGCGTCCATATCGATGTCAGTGCTGAATATCTGGATGTTGTATTTGCTTATCTCTTCGCCCAGGACTTCCGCCAGAAGAATCGCGACTGAGTACGTCTCTTCTCCGGTGGCCGATCCCGGCAGCCATATTCGTATATGATCGCCGTGTCGCTTGTTTTCGATAATCTTCATGATGACCTTACTCAGAGACTCAAAGGCCTCCGGGTCTCGGAAGAAACCGGTCACCGATATTAGAATATCCTTGAAGAGGAAAAACAGTTCGCTCTCCTTGGATTTCAGCAACCGTATGTAGTCTGCAAGGTTGGATATCTTATGCACCGCCATGCGGCGCTCGATGCGGCGGTTTATTGTGGAGAGCTTGTATTCAGAAAAGTCGCTATTTGTCCTCTCTAAAAGTAGCTCAAAGATCGTGTAAAGGTTCTCCGAGGGAGCCTTATCCAAGAAGGCTTCGGTCATATATTTGGGATATTCGAGGAGATTTGAAAGCTCCGGACCCATCTTCTCCGGGGGAAGCGTTAGATCGACAAGACCGGTATCTATGGCCGCCTGGGGCATGCCCGTGTATTTGGCGCTCTTTACTTCTTGGACTATGGTGATTCCCCCCTCGGCCTTGATCGCCCTTATGCCTCGGGAACCGTCCGAGCCGGTCCCCGACAGTATAATCCCAACGGCCTGGGCGCCCTTATCGTTGGCCAGAGACGTGAAGAAGTGGTCCACCGAGGGCCTGGGACCTAGAGAGGGTTTAGGATCGGTCAAGATGAGACGGTCGTTCTCGATTTTTACGTTTTTCCCGAAGGGTGTTATATATATTGTGTTCGGCTCTATCTTTACACGATCAACGATCTCAGTCATCTTTGTGCGTGAATAACGCTCGAGGAGCGAAAGGAGCTTTCCGGGATGATTCGGATCGAGGTGCTGTAGAATGACGTAGGCGATTTTTGAATCAACCGGCAGATTGGGAATCAGCTTTTTTATCGCATCCAATCCTCCGGCGGAAGCTCCGATACCTACAACGATCAGGCCGTCTCTGTTTAACTTGGCTTCATTTGTTTCAGGGCTCTTGCTTTTTTTATCTTTCGGTTTTCCCCTATTTCCGCCGCTTTTTTCCTTAGTTTTCATTTCCCCCCTTTGCACTCAAATCCAACCTCTGAGATGTCTTTTCTCATTAACCACACATCGCTCTTTCCATCTTCTTCAGCGTGAATTTTAAAGGGGCTTTTTAAGAATATATATCCAATATGTGAGCTGCCTGCGACCGTCTCTTCGGATTCATTCCTTTTTAACGACAACGTTAATATAATATTTCAGTATCTGAAAATATTTTCATCGACCGTACTAAAAATATCGCAACAAAGAATGAATCAACGGCAGAATACTTGAAACAATAAATGAAATTTTATCAAAAATGTATATTTCTGTAAAGTTATTTCCATGAACATTTAAAAATATTTTGCATTTCTTACGGCAACTCAAAATATTTAAAGATATCGATATTTTAGGGAAGTTTAACGAAGAAATGGGGATAAGGCAATTCGACCCTTTTTTATCGAAAGGGTATCTGCAAATCAAACGGTTGAAATGTGTGAGGACTTTGCCTAAATCCATTTATTGGATGTAAGAAATGGCTGACTGAATTTTAGTATCTACACTTTATAGCTGTAAAACGTATCTGTTTGTTGTCTTCAAAAAATCCGGCTAACCCAAATCCTTTTAGAGAACCATCGTTTTTACCTAAACCTAAGATTTTACGGGTTCAAACCTCCCCTGGAAGAAGCGGAGGACTTTCGGCTCGTATATGAATTTTAGTCCGCAAATCTGCTCCCTCTTATCAAAGAGCCGCTTGATCCCCTCGGCGACGTAGTCGAAGTGAGAGTTTGAGTAGACCCTCCTCGGTATCGTGCACCTCACGAGCTCAAGGGCCGGGCGATAGTTCTCTCCGGTCTCGGAATTTCTCCCCTTCGAGACATTTCCCCTCTCCATCGTCCTGACCCCCGTCTCCACGTATACCGCGGCGGCCAGCGCCTGGGCTGGGTACTGGTCCTGATCTATGTGGGGGAGAAACCTCCTGGCGTCGATGAATATCGCGTGGGAGCCTGGAGGAAGGACTATCGGTACACCCGCCTCTATCAACCTTCCGCCGAACTCCTGCGTCTGCTCGATCCTCATCCTGATATAGTCATCGTCGAGGGAGTCGAGGAGCCCCCGGCGAAGCGCCTCCATGTCCTTCGGATCGAGCCCGCCGTTGGTTATATTCCCCTCCCATACGCGCAGCATCTTGTTGAACTTGTCCGCAAGCTCCTTGCCGTTGCAGGCCAGAATCCCGCCCATGTTGACCAGAAAGTCCTTCTTGCAGCTGATCGTGCACCCGTCCCCGTAGCTGAGCATCTCCCTCAGTATCTCCCTTACAGGCTTTTCCGAATACTCAGGGTCCCTGACTTTCACCATATACGCATTCTCGACGCACCTCGTAGCGTCGAACATTATCGGTATCCCGTGCCTCTGGCACAGGTGGGAAAGCTCCTTCAGGTTCCCCATCGAAAAGGGCTGCCCGCCGGCCATGTTGACCGACATCTCGAAGCTGATGTAGGCGACGTTCTTAGGGCCAACCCGATCGATCTCCTTCTCAAGCTTTCCGATATCGACGTTTCCCTTCCATGGGTAATCGCTCGTCGGGTCGTGGGCCTCATCGACGATCACATCCACGAAAACGCCCCCCGCCATCTCCTGGTGGAGCTTCGTTGTGGTGAAGTACATATTGCCCGGCACGATCTGCCCCGGCCTTATCATCGTCTGCGACATTATCTGTTCAGCGGCCCGCCCCTGGTGCGTCGGTATTATATAATTGAAGCCGAGGATGTCGCTGAATTCGGCGACGAGATCCAGATAGTGCCTGCTGCTGTAGGGGGTGTCCACCGAGTTTGTCATCCCCTCCCACTGAAAGGAACTCATCGCCGAGGTCCCGCTGTCGGTCAGTAAGTCTATGTAGACGTCCTCCGAATTGAGGAGAAAGGTGTTGTACCCCGCTTTTTCAATCGCCTTTACTCTGTAGTCCCTGTCGGTAATCTTGAGCGGCTCGAAGATCGCTATCTTGTACGGCTCAAAGAGTCCCTCCCTCCAGTCCTCCTCCTCGGGGAACGACACGAAGAGGCGGAAGTGCTCCGGCTCGAGCATCGCCTGGTCCACAAACTCCGGCTCGTTGAGAAGCCTAAGGCCCGATATCTCTTCCCTGTGGCCGTATGCGGAGGAGATAACGTCTGCGATCTTCAAAAGATGATTAACCGTATAGGCGTTTCTCGGAAGCTCCAGATTGAGGACTCGTCTCCCCTCCCCCCTCGCGTGGTACTCCCATGCGCCGTCTATGCTCCCCCTCAACCCCCCGAGGATATAGAGGCTTGCGGCCAGCACGAACTTGGGAAGGTCGTCCGCCGACAGGTGGGGCAGAAAGCGCTCCACATCGAGGGCTATCCCGTTTCCGCCCCGATAGACGGGGACGCCCCCCTTTCTCAGAATATCGTAGATGAAGCCTATCTGGCTGGCGTACCACTCCACGTGCTTTACGTCCTCCATCTCCTCTATGCCGACGGCAAAGACCTCCATCGCCCTCCCGGTCATGCCGCCGTAGGTGTGGAGCCCCTCGTATACCACCACCTGGTTCTTGAACTTCTCGAAACAGCCGGGATCATCGCTCGCTATAAGGCCCCCCGTGTCGGAGCGGCAGTCCTGACTGGCGTCCATCAGCACAACATCGGAGTGGGCGATGATCTCCCGGACTATATCCATCAGCCCCCTCTTTCCCCCTTCCGCCTTCCCTATCCAGTAGGCGTTCTCCAAGACGTGGGAGATGTCAACCGCAAGAGGGATTGAGCGGGAGGCGGAAAGCTCCCTTACCTCCTTTAGGTTCACAAGAGAGATAGGCTGGCCGTTGAGGGCGGCTGGGCAGGTCTCGAGATGGATATAGGCGATTTCCTCCTTCCCCTTCTCGCTCAAGAGCTTTTTCAAGAGACCCGTGTCGACGTTCCCGCCGAACTTTTCCGGCCCGGGATAGGAAAAGGCCTCCGCCCCGGTGACGTTGATGCTCACCCCGCCGTTTGCCGGGACGAGTCCCTCGCATCTGCCCCTGTTGTGGAGGACTGTCTGCCCCTTTTCCAGCATGGTCGTAACGAGGAGCTTCTCCGCGCCGATGCCGTTGTGGGTCGGGACGATCTGCGTGAGTCCCAGGACCTCCCTCGCCGACCTCTCGAGGTGGATGTAGTTCCTGCTTCCTGCGTACGCCTCGTCTCCTATCATGAAGCCCGCCTTCTGGTAGTGAGACCAGGAGGACATACCCCTCGTCACCAGGTCGAAGGTTATATAGTCGGAACTTACGTGAAATACGTTGAAGTGGACCTTCTTCAATATGTTCCACCTCTCGTGGGGCTTTTTCGCCCCGATCTTCTTCACCTCTTTGATCTTGTATGGTTCCGATATCATGGCGCATCCTTTGAATTTAAGTATCTATATTGGCAATAAAAAGTCCTTCCCAGCAGGCCATACGAATTTCAGTCAATAGCGTCTTAAAGTAATCACAGGATGTAGGGAACCCTCCAGCCGAAGTTCTTGAAGAGGACGAACGTCTCGGTTGACTGGACGTCCTTTACCTTCGCCATCTCGTGCTTGAAGAAGTCAAGGAGCTTGAAGTCGCTGTTCAATATGACTGTCAGCATAAGGTCGTATCTGCCGGTTACGACCCCGACCGACACCACACCTTTAAGCCTGCTGAACTCCTCTCCCTTCTTTTCCAGGTCCATCGTGTCGACCTTGACGCCCACGATCACTACCTGATGGCCCTCAATGGCATCCGGATCGACAAGACCGACGATATCCAGGACGCTCTCCTTGACCATCTTTTGGACCCGCGCCCGGACGGTGTTTTCGGAAAGCGACATCTCCTCGGCTATCTCCTTGAACGACTTTCGGCCGTCCCTCAGGTGTCTGATGATCTCTATATTTGTCGCGTCCGAGTCCATAGTAACCATCTCTCCTTCTATCCTTTGAGCAGGTTTTTTTGTATTATCACGGGAGTGATATTGTCATAAATTGAGCATATTGTCAAGATATTTCTGATAATTTTATCATTTCGTCAATATTTAGTGCATTTTCTGCTCTAATGCTAAATTTGACGATAATTTGGGTTGGGGTTTTCTCCGCCCTAAATGGCCTGAAGCGAAGAGTTGTTTGAAATGAATGAAAGGATGGTAGAATGAACGGGCTGTTATGACATGCTTTAGATTTAGTATGATCTTATCTTACATAGTGGGGAAGTCTATCCGGCTCTAAAAATTGGGGGTTTTCTTTAAAAAAGCTGTTTAAGGAACGACGGCGAAAAAGGTTAAAAACCTCGTAAAACGCCACCTGACTGATTGAAGTCCACGACCCCTTACCCGCCACCGCTTTTATCTGCCAGCACACCTTCAGCCGCCGGACCGGGCCCCATCCCGCGCCGCCACAAAGGCCGCCACCGAGCGGTCGATGTCCTCCGCAGTCGTGGCCCAGGAACAGACGCTGACTCGAACCACCGGCCTTCCCTCCCAGACCGCCCCGCCGCACCAGCACTCCCCCGAGCTTTGGATGTTCTTCAGCGTGGTTTTCGTCTCCTCGTCGGTGCCGCAGGAGACGATGATCTGGTTGAAGACGACGTCGTTTAGAACATTGAATCCTTCGCCGCTGAGCTTCCCGGCGAACTCGACAGCCAGGTCGCACAGCCGGTCGACGAGCCTTTCAACCCCGCTTTTCCCGAGGGACTTCAGCGTCGCCCAGAGCTCCACCCCCCTTGCGCATCTCGACATATCGGGCGTATAGAGCATCCCGTCACGCCTCTCGTCGTCCCGGCTGTACTGGATATACGAGCCCTTGGACTGCATTGCGGTGACCAGCGCCTCCCGGTCTTTACACAGAATAATTCCGCAGTCGAACGGCGCGTTGAGGGTCTTGTGGGCGTCGACCGACCAGGAGTCCGCCCTCTCGATCCCCTTAGTGAGCGATCTTTTCCCCTCGGACGCCGCCGCCCACAGGCCGAAGGCCCCGTCCACGTGAATCCACGAGTTCGCTTTACGGGCGTGGTCGCATATCTCATCAATCGGATCAAAGGCCCCGGAGTTCACGTTCCCCGCCTGGACGATCACAATGGTTTTATCATCCAGCTCCGGCAGCTTGCCTGCTATCATACGCCCCTGGCCGTCGACGGGAATCCGCTCGAGACTCTCCTCGCCGAAGCCCAGCAACGTCAACGCCTTGAACACCGACGAGTGGGCCTGATCGCCCAGGACGACCCTGATTCTCGGGGCGCCGAAAAGCCCCTTAAGGTTTATATCCCAGCCGAGACGGTTTAATATCTCGTTTCTCGCCGCGGCCAGACCGCAGATTGTGCCCACGGAAGTCCCGCTGACAAAGCCCGCTGCGGTCCCCGTTGGAAGGCCGAAAAGATCTACCAGCCACCTCTCGCAAACGGCCTCCAGCCTGGAGACAACAGGCGACATCACGTACAAAGCCGAGTTTTGATCCCAGGCGGCCGACAACCATTTGGCTGCCACGGCCGCCCGGTTGGCGCCCCCGATCACAAAGCCGAAATATCTCCCCCCGGTCTGGGCGACCGTCGCCGGCGAACCGTATTCGTGGAGCATATGCAATATCTCTGATGAGTCGGACGGCTTTTCCGGCAGCTCCTCGTCAAAGACACCTAAACGCTCGATCGCGTCTTCGGTCGGAAATACGGCGCGATCACACACACCGTCCATATATTCAAACGCGTAGGACTTGGCCAGCTCGAACAGCCCCCTCAGCTCCTCGTCGATCATGGCTTTCCACCTTTTTTTGTATGATTATTTCATTCGGATTCGATCACGAGATTCCAGCCCCCTCGAAAGCATCTTCAAGTTCAAAAACATTGCCCCATTTCCGAGAGTCCGATCTCGATCAAATCGACCGGGAAAAGTTGGGTTGGAAGGCTGTGAATATCCGTAAACAGACTCAGCCCTTGACCCCTATCTTCGGGAAAATATTCTCTTTAATATATTTAAGCACCCTGTCCAGCTCCTCCCTGTTCCGCTCTCTCGTAGGGCCTGTAATATATATCGGATTGTCGAGGAGGGTGCCCCCCTCGATCTCAGGGCCCGTCATTACACCCCCTACTATGCCGGCGTACGGATTATCCATCTCGAAGCCGTTTATCGCCGCCCACGCCACGGCCCAGGCCCTGGACGTGCTGTCGACATTGTACCCGCCGCCGCCCATGCCGATCAGCTTTTCCGAAAGCCTCCCCACCTCGAGGGCTATCGCCTCAAAGCTGTTGTTCGTGAGAGAAAGGTTAGTCAAGGGATCGTTGGCCATTGTATCCGTTCCCATCTCGAACAGGACAACGTCCGGAGAAAAGGTATCCACCGCCGGGGTCACGATCTCGTAAAATGCCTTGAGGTAAAGATCGTCGTCGGTATGCGGAGGAAGGGGAATGTTGATGTTGTAGCCTTCTCCCGCACCTTCCCCGAAGCTGTCCTCAAATCCGGTTCCGGGATAGAGCGTCTTTCCCGATTGATGGATCGATATCACGAGGGCACCGTCGTCATCGTAAAACGCCGTCTCCACCCCGTTTCCGTGGTGGGCGTCGACATCGATGTACGCAAACCTGAGACCGTCCCTCCTCAGCATTTTTCCCACAATTGCAATGTCGTTTATGTAGCAGAAACCCTCGGCATAGTCGGGGTAGGCGTGATGAAAACCTCCGGTGGGATTGAAGGCAAAGGCCTTCCCCTCGGCTTCGAGGACAAGTCTTGTCCCCACGAGGGTTCCCCCCGCCGCAAGGTTCGATTTCTCAAACATATCCTTGAAGATAGGATTGTCGTTCGTTCCCAATCCCGCATGGATTGTGTCCTCCGTTACCTCCCCCTTCCCGGCGGCCTCCAATGTCTTAAGATACTTTTCTGAGTGAAAGAGGAGCAGCAATTCTCTCGGTATCGGCTCGGGAGGCACCACCTCGATCCAGGGCTCTTTCAGAAGGTCGTACTTTTCGAGGAGTTTTTTCAGCATCAGCGAACGCTCGGGCCTGAAAGGATGATCGGGATCGTACTCAAAATTCGAGCTCTCCTCGGAGTATATGAAATAGCTGTTCACCAAACTCTCACCAAAATAAGATAGAATGCTTGGGGGCAGGGCGAAAAAACCTTCCCGACAGTATGGCAAATGATAAAAAACGGAATATAACCGATAGCACTTTTCAGATATCAGGCTGCGACGGTGTGGATGATCGCTTTAAAAAAGGAAACGATAAAGATTATAACCGTTTTTTTCGTTAAGTCAACGAAAAATGGTGAAAGCAGGTTTGTTATAGTCGCCGATGAAGGATTTTCAATACTGCCTTTTCAAATAGATCGATTATCGATTATAATCGGATTATTCTTGCTAAAGACATAAAAACAATATTTATCTATCCCTAATTTTTTCTTGACACCCTTTCAATATTTATGGTAGAAATGCTGTTGTGAATGAGTAATCATTCATTCTCCACAGTGGGGGGCAGAAAGAATTACAGGAGAAGTTAGGAGATATTGGGATAGGCTGTTTTTAATACCTTGCCTCCGGCGGATAATTTGCTATAGCGATGATTTCTCACCTTTGAAGCTGGAATCGATTTCAAGGAACGAACCATAGAATATGAAGAATCAGGACAAACACTCAAAAATAATAAAGGCCGCAATAAAGGTGTTTGCAAAGAACGGCTTTTATAACTCCCGCGTCTCGGAGATTGCCAAGGAGGCGCAGGTGGCAGACGGCACCGTCTATCTCTACTTCAAGAACAAAGACGACATTCTCATCTCCCTTTTCGAGGAGGAGATGGACAAGATCATAAAGAACATGAAGGAGAGCATCGAAAAAGAGGCGAATCCGATCGACAAGATCAGGCGGTTTGCCCTGATCCATCTGAGCATGGTTAGGGATAATAGAAACCTCGCCGAGGTAATCCAGGTTGAGTTGAGACAGAGCTCGAAATTCATGCGTGAGTACAAGAACAGGAAGTTCATCGAATACCTGAATATCATTTCCCGGATAATCCGGGAGGGAAAGGAAGAGGGATATTTCGGCGACGATGTAATGCCCGGTCTGGTGAAGCGCTCTTTCTTCGGGGCGTTGGATGAGCTTTCAACGATGTTTCTGTTTGCCCCAAAGAGCAAATACAGTATAGATATCGCGGCGGAGCAGGTGGCCGATTTTTTTCTCTCGGGGATTATTCAAAAGGGCAAAGAGGATTTCATAAAGGGGAAAGAGGCAAAGGAAAGCGCGAGATAGCATAGCTTAAAAAATATCAATCTATATAAGGGAGAAATATATCATGGAAATCAAAAAAGTAGGAGTAATCGGCGGCGGGGCTATGGGCGGCGGTATCGCCTACGTATTAAGCTCCGTGGGAATCGAGACGTTGGTAAAGGACATCGAGCAGAAATTTGTCGACAAGGCGATCGAGGGGTGTAAAAAGATATACGACGGCAGAGTCAAGAAGGGAAAGATGGCCCAAGAGGTTGCCGACGGCGGAATGGCGCTTATCAAAGGCACGCTGACATTTGACGGATTTGAAGATGTGGATCTCATCATCGAGGCGGTTCCTGAGGTCATGGATATCAAGAAGAAGGTCTTTGCCGATCTCGAAGGAGCATGCCCCGAACACACCATCTTTGCCACGAATACCTCGTCTCTTTCCATCGAGGAGATCTCGAAGGCCACCAAGAGGCCCGATAAGGTCGTCGGCCTTCACTTCTTCAACCCGGCAAATGTCATGAAGCTGGTCGAGGTCATTTACTACCCCGGTACCGACAATAAAGTCGTCGAGACGATGATGGACTTTTCGACAAAGATCAAGAAGATACCGATCGAGGTGGGTAACTGCGCCGGATTTGCGGTAAACAGGACCCTCATCCCCTACATGGGAGAGGCGATGGCGGCCCTTCTTGACACTCCGGGCCTCACGACCCAGGAGATAGACAAGGCCGCAGTGGAGTTCGGGATGCCGATGGGGCCGTTCATTCTCACCGACCTCGTGGGTCTTGACGTGGGAACCCACGCCGCAGGAACCCTGGAGGAGGCCTACGGCGAGCGCTGCAGGGTAATGCCCCTGATGAAGAGGATGGTGGACGCGGGTCTCCTGGGCCAGAAGTCCCAGAAGGGATTCTACGACTACACCAAGGAGGGCGCCCCCAACAGCGACGAGTTCCTGAAGATCCTCGAGGAGGAGCGCAAAAACGTGACCCCCACAAAGGCCAAGTTCGACATCTCAAGGCTTATCCTCATTCAGATCAGGGAGGCCTTGATGCTGGTCGACGAGGGCTTCGCATCCCCCTACGACGTCGATACGGGAATGGTCTACGGAACGGGCTTCCCCTACAAGACCGCATGGGGCCCTCTCCACTACGCCGAACTGATAATGGGCTGGGATGAGGTGAAGAAGAAGTTCGACGAGTACGCAAAGTCGGTGGACAAGGTCAGATTCGCCGCACCGAAGATTCTTGACGACCTCGCCTCGGGGAAGAGGAGACTCCTCAAGAGATGCCACTACAAGGTGGACGACAACGGCGTTGCCTTGATGTACGTGGACAATCCCCCGATGAACGCTCTGGCGAAGCAGACGGTAGAAGACATCGAGGAGGCCTTCAATGCCGCCTTCAAGGACGACAAGGTGAGGGCGATAATCCTCACAGGCGCGGGGACGGTCTTCGTGGCCGGCGCGGACATCAAGGAGATCCAGTTTATAGACGATCCGAAGCTCGGCGAGGAGATGACCCGCATGGGACAGAAGGTCCTGGACAAGATCGAGCAGGCCTCGAAGCCGGTCATCGCCGCTATCAACGGCTACTGCCTCGGCGGCGGCCTTGAGATAGCGTCCGCCTGTCACATCAGGTACGCATCATCCAAGGCGCAGATCGGCGTTCCGGAGATAAACCTCGGCATCATCCCCGGCTTCGGCGGGACCCAGAGGGTGCCCAGGATCGTCGGGCTTGCAAGGGGAATAGAGCTGGTGACCACCGGAAGGTTCCTCTCGGCCCAAGAGGCATACGAGTATGGCCTGGTTACCAAGGTCTCCGCCCCGGCGGACCTCATCAAGGACGCCAAGGCGCTGGCAACCCAGATGGCCGGAAAGAGCAGGCTTGCCATTACAGCCGCCATGACGGCCGTCGTCAAGGGTTACATGACTACCTTGGAAGAAGGGCTCAAGATCGAGTCTAAGGAGTTCGGCAAGCTCGTCCCGACGGAGGACAAGAAGGAGGGTATCGCGGCCTTCATCGAGAAGAGGGCGCCTAACTTCAAGGACAAGTAGTAATAGGCTAATAGGCGTTTTAAGGTTTACAGCCGGGCAAACCGGATTGGTGCAAGGTTAAGATAAGATGCCCGGCATTGATTTCAATAAAGAAATGAAGCACCGAAAGGGGGTGACGAAAGTTGTATTTTGAGCTTACAGAAGAACAGAGGATGATCTATGACATGACCAAGAAGTTCTCGGAAGAGGAGCTTAAACCGAGAGCGGAGGAGGTGGACAGGGAGCACAAGTATCCTACGGAAAGCGTCGCAAAGATGGCGGAGCTGGGCCTGATGGGGATGGTATTTCCGGAGCAGTATGGCGGCTCGGGGATGGACTACGTATCCTACGCCATCGCCATAGAGGAGATATCGAGACACTGTGCCTCCACCGGCGTCATTATGAGCGCCCACACGTCTCTCTGTGCCGCCCCGATATACTATTTTGGCACAGAGGAGCAGAAGGTGAAATTCCTGACGCCTCTGGCCCAGGGACAGAAGATAGGATGCTTTGGAATGACCGAGGCGGGCGCCGGGACGGATTCGGCGGGGACGAGGACAACGGCAAAGCTCGACGGCGACAGCTACATTATCAACGGGACAAAGAATTTTATTACCAACGGCAAAGAGGCCGAAATAGCGGTGGTCATGGTAAGGACCGGCGAGGACAAGCACAAGGGTCTCTCCATGATAATCGTGGAGAAGGGAACGCCCGGCTTTTCCGTAGGGAAGCTCGAGAACAAGCTCGGAATCGTTGGCTCGTCCACCGTGGAGCTGGTTTTCGAGGACGTCAAGGTGCCTAAAGAAAACCTCCTCGGAAAGGAGGGAGAGGGATTCAAGATCGGGATGCACACGCTCGACGGGGGCAGGATCGGCATTGCCTCTCAGGCGTTGGGCATCGCCAAGGGCAGCCTGGAAGAAAGCATAGAGTTCGGCAAGACCAGAGAGCAGTTCGGCCAGCCTGTCATCAACTTTCAGGCGCTTCAGTGGATGATAGCCGATATGGCGACGAGGCTTGACGCTGCAAGGCTCCTGACATGGAGGGCGGCAAAGCTAAAGGATAAGGGTGATGTCCGCTACAGCAAGGAGGCGGCAATGGCCAAGCTCTTTGCGTCGGAGACCGCCATGTGGGCCGCAACGAAGGCGATCCAGATTCACGGCGGTTACGGTTATACAAAAGATTATCCGGTGGAGCGCTACTTCAGGGACGCAAAGATAACGGAGATATACGAGGGAACCTCGGAGGTTCAGCGCCTCGTCATATCACAGAGCTTGATTAAAGGATAACAGTAAATATTAAATGTTTTAAGGAGGCTAAAAAGTGAACTCAGCTGTCATTATGAAGCAGGTTCCGGATACGGAGGCCTTGATCAAATTGGCACCCGACGGCTCGGGATACGTCAAGGAGGGGGTAAAGTTTGTTATGAACCCTTACGACGAGTTCGGTGTCGAGGAGGCCTTGAAGATCAAGGAGGCCGCAGGAGCCGGTGAGGTTACCATCATAAGCCTCGGCTCGGAAAGGGCCGTTGAGGCGATAAGGACCGCGCTCGCCATGGGCGCGGACAAGGGCGTTTTGCTCAACGCAGGAGAGGGCTCTGCCTGTGCCCTGGGTTTGGCAAAGGCGTTGGCCGAGGAGTTGAAGGCTGGTGATTACAAGATCATCTTCTGCGGAAAGCAGGCGATAGACGACGATATGGCGCAGGTCGGCCCGATGGTGGCGGAGCTGATGGGTATCCCGTGTGTTACGGTGGTAACCAAGGTCGAGCTCTCGGGCAATAAGGCCGTCTGCACCAGGGAGATCGAGGGCGGAAAGGAGATCGTTGAGGTCGCCCTTCCCGCGGTCATCGCGTGTCAGAAGGGACTTAACGAGCCGCGCTACGCGTCTCTCCCGGGTATTATGAAGGCCAAAAAGAAGCCCCTCGATCAGAAGGACATCTCCTTGGGCGATGCCAAGGCAGTGATCGTAAAGTGGGAGGCACCGCCGGAGCGTCCACCCGGAAGGATCATCGAGGGAGACGACGCGGCAACCAAGGCCGCGGCACTGGTCAAGGCGCTTCGGGAAGAAGCCAAGGTGATTTAATCCCCCAAGGGTAAATAAGATTCAAGGAGATAAAAAATGGCAAAGGAAGTTCTGGTTTTCGCCGAACAGAGAGGGGGGGCTTTAAGGAAGGTCTCCTTCGAGATGGTGACAACAGGTCGTAAGCTCGCCGACAGTATGGGCGGTGAGTGCTGCGCGGTCGTGGTAGGCGACAGTGTCAGCGGTATGGCCGCCGACCTCGGCAAGTACGGTGCCGACAAGGTCTTCGTTGTGGAAGACGCCAAGCTCAAGGATTACGTCCCCGATCTCTACGCCCAGGCAGTGGCGGAGGTCGCAAAGGACGCCAAGGTCTTGATAGGCGGAGCCTCCGCCATGGGGAAGGACCTCCTTCCCAGGGTGGCGGCAAGGCTTGACACCGCTATGGCGTCGGACTGTGTAAAATTGGATATGGACGGCAACTCCCTCATGGCCTTAAGGCCGGTATTCGCCGGCAAGGCTTTCGTTACGATAAAGATAAACGGAACCCCGCAGGTTGCGGCGGGAAGGCCCAAGGTCTTCCCGGCGGAGGAAAACGCCAAGGCGGGAGCCGTCGAGAAGGTCTCGGTCTCCCTCGGAGACGCCAAGGCCGCATTGAAGGAGCTGAAGCAGGAGGCGGGAGACAGGGTTGACCTCACAGAGGCCGATATTATCGTCTCCGGCGGAAGGGGCATGAAGGGTCCGGACGAATACAAAATACTGGAGGAGCTTGCGGACGCACTGGGATCCACCGCCACGGTGGGCGCATCGAGGGCCGCCGTGGACGCCGGATGGAGACCCCACTCGGACCAGGTGGGACAGACCGGAAAGACGGTCTCTCCCTCCCTCTACATAGCATGCGGAATCTCGGGAGCCATCCAGCACCTGGCCGGAATGGGCTCGTCTAAGTACATCGTTGCGGTCAACAAGGACGCGGACGCTCCGATATTCTCCAAGGCGGATTACGGCATCGTGGAAGACCTCTTCAAGTTGGTCCCGGAGCTGACCAAAGAAGTCAAGAAGCTTCTGGCCGAGTAATTGAAGTGTAGAAACGGGGGGCGTCCAAAGCCCCCCTAAACCTTTGTAGAGAGAGATCTTATGGACTACAATATTTCGCGTGAAGTCTTCTTCAACCTGGGAGGACCCCACGGCATCGTGAGGTTCATCGTGTATGGAATAGCCTTGGTCGTTACGGCTCTATTCATATGCCTCCTGTTCAAGAAGATAAAGGTTTGGAGACTCGGGCAGCCCGAGAAGCGGACGGACCAGATCGGAAAGAGAATCTGGGGGATAGTGCAGTACATCTTCCTTCAGTTTAAGCTCTTAAAGGAGAAGGTCCCGGGAATCTCCCACCTCTTGCTCTTCTGGGGATTCGTCGTCCTCTTCATCGGAACCGCCATAGTGGTGATTCAGGAGGACTTCACCATCCTCCTGTTCGACGTCCGTTTCTGGTACGGCAATTTTTACAAGTGGTATTCGGTCTTTCTCGATGTGGCTGGGCTTGCTGCAATCCTGGCGATTCTCGTTTTTATGGTCATACGTTACATCCAGAGGCCGGAGCGCCTCGGCAGAAAGGTAACCGACACCATCTCCCTTATCCTCATCTTGCTGATCCTTGTGACAGGCTTTGTCAACGAGGGGCTCAGAATGTCTCTGACCGAGGTCAGTAACAACAAGGCGGTCATCAGGATGAGCGGCCTGTTGGAAGGACAAGATGAGGCCTTTCGTGCCGAGTTTCCTGAGTGGACCGATAAAGAGCTTATCGTAAAGGCGAACGAGGCCGGTATAACCGTTGACGACGAGGCGGTAACCGAAGAAAACGTCTACATCGTAAGGAACGCCTACTATTACAATCCGGAGCTTGCGAAGTGGTCTCCGGCGGGTCTGGTCTTGGCCAATCTCTTTAACGGCGCCATCTCCGAGAGCGGATTGATAACCGCCCACAAGGTCAACTGGTGGGTGCACCTGCTCCTCGCAATGGGCTTCATCAGCTACCTCTTCCTGGGCAAGCTGCAGCACATAATCACATCGATGATCAACGTCTTCTTCAGGAATCTCGAGCCGAGGGGGGCGCTGACCCCGATCGAGGATATGGAAAACGCCGAGAGCTTCGGCGTCTCTTACCCGGAGCAGTTTACGTGGAAACAGATCCTCGACGGCGACGCCTGCACCGACTGCGGGCGCTGTCAGGACGTCTGTCCCGCCCACCTGTCGGAGAAGCCGCTCTCTCCCAAGAGGATCATCCTTGACACCAACGACAACCTCGCCGAGCGCGCCCCCGCCCTCTTCAAGGGGACGGCGGCGGAAGAGATCGAGTCAAAAGCCTTGATCGGAGAGGCTAACGACATCGACGCGATATGGGCGTGCACAACCTGTCTCGCCTGCGTTGAGGCGTGTCCCGTTCTCATTGAGCATCCCCAGAAGATCATCGACATGAGACGCTACAAGGTCCTGATGGAGGGAGATATGTCAGCCGAGCTGACAACTACCATGAGAAACATGGAGAACAACTCCAATCCCTACGGCTTCGGCTTCCACGAGAGGGGAAACTGGGCGAAGGACCTCCCCGTCAAGACACTGGCGGAAGACCCGGACGTCGAGTACCTCTACTACGTGGGGTGCGCGGGCTCGTTTGACGACCTCTACAAAAAGGTCGCTACCTCATTCGTCAAGATCATGGACAAGGCGGGCGTCAAGATAGGTATCCTCGGTCAGGAGGAGGGATGCTGCGGAGACAGCGCCAGGAGGGCCGGAAACGAGTACCTCTACGCCATGCTCGCCCAGCAGAACATCGAGATAATGAACGGCTACAACGTAAAGAAGATCGTTACGACCTGTCCCCACGGCTACAACTGCCTCAAGAACGAGTACCCGCAGAACGAGGGGGGAAAATTCGAGGTGTTCCACTTTACCGAGGTTATCCTCGACCTGATCAAACAGGGGAGGATCAAGCTCGAAAAGCCGGTGGACGGCGTGAACGGCGTGGCGTATCACGACTCCTGCTTTCTTGGCCGCTACAACAACATCTACGACCAGCCGAGGAAGATATTGAACTCCATCCCCGGCGTTTCGGTCAAGGAGTTCACCAGGAACCAGACGAAGAGCTACTGCTGCGGCGCGGGCGGCGCCAGGATGTGGATGGAAGAGACCATCGGAAAGCGGATAAATCACGTCAGGACCCAGGACGCCATAGACAAGGGCTACTCAACGATAGGCACCGCGTGTCCCTTCTGCCTGACGATGCTCTCGGACGGCATCAAGGAGCTCGAAAAGGGAGACTCCATGAAGGCGTTCGACATCCTGGAGCTCGTTGCAAAATCGATGGGAATTTAACGGTCGACTCCGCCTTTAAAAAAGGGTGCGATGCCGCGATCCAAAACATAAGGGGAACGGCCACATACAGCTTCAGGGTATCTCGAATATCTTGAGGACATTTAAGACAACCTGTTCAAGACAGCGCCCTCGAGATAACCAAGCCGTTCCGATACCAAGGGGTCCTCTTAAAAGGGGGCCCCTTTTTTATTTCTGGGCCCCTTTTTATTTTCCCTTCAAATTTCTATCTTGACTCGATCCCCCACCCCTACTCTCTATATACGCCCAAAATTTTTCGCCTTTCTCCAAATAAAATCCCTAAAAACCTTTAAAAACCGATAATAAATGGTATAATCCCCTTGATTCTTTTACCGTTTACAATATCAAAATATTTATAAGGAGAAAGCTCAAAATGGAGAGAAAAGGTTTTTTTAAGAGCTTTATTGTGCCCCTCGTAATCGTCGTGGGGATAATGCTGATCTCAGCCATCATCTATCACTCGGCAAGCGGCCTGGAGCCGGGGAAGCTCAGGGATTTGCTCATCAGTATCTTCGGCCCCCTCCTCTTCTTCTCGATCTGGTTCTTCGCCCTCGTTGGGCCGCCCCTGGCCTACTTCAGGGGGGCGCTCTTCATTGAGAGACTGATCATCGCCTTTGCCAATCCCATAATCTGGATCGTCAAGATGGAGTCGATGGTGGCGTGCCAGTTCAGCGGGATCGAAATGATTTACTTCCTCTTCCTGCCGTGGTTCTTCGGGATAATCTGCGTCACCCTGTTCCTATTCTCGGTGTCGGAGATTGTCTGCAGAACAATCCACAAGATTAAAGACCCCGAGGACGTAAGAATATTTCATCCCGCCGTCGTCGTCCTTTTGATACTGGGACTCGCCGGGACGTACATGGGCCTGATCAAGGGACAGGAGTGGGTCTACATGGTGGTTCACCACTACGCCGCTCACTTCCTAAACTGAGCGAATTGATTTGGAGGAAATCATAATGAAATACAATAGAAAAAATATAAAAGTTGCCGGCAGTGGAGACGGCACAAGGGCTGTCGGACTTGATCGGTGTCTTGAGACCGGCATCACCCGAAGGGACGCCCTGAAGGTCATGGGATCGACCGTCGCCTTGGCCGGTATTTCCGGGCTGGGACTTGGGGGAGCCGCCTACGGCGCCCCGCGAAGGCCCAACGTGATATTCATCCTGACCGACGACCACCGATGGGACGTCCTGGGGGTCATGGGGCACCCCTTCATCCAGACGCCGAACATGGACAGGCTGGCGAACGAGGGGATCCTCTTCGAGAACGCCTTCGTCACCACCTCCCTCTGCAGCCCGAGCCGGGCGAGCTTCTTGACCGGCCAGTACGCCTCCGTCCACGGCGTCCAGAACAACTTCAGCCGCTGGGACAGCGACAAAAACGTCACTTTCATGAAGCACTTCAAGGATGCGGGCTACGACACCGCCTTCATCGGCAAGTGGCACATGCCGGGCACCGGCGAGGGCCTGCCGGAGCTTCCGGGAGTCGACCTCTTCGTCTCGTTTACAAGGAAGGACGGCCAGGGTGACTACTACAACTGCCCGATCTACGTGAACCACGTGTTGACCCCCAACAGGCACCCCTACATAACGACCGAGCTCACCGAGTACGCCATGGCCTTCGTCAAGGAGAAGCGGGAGAACCCCTTCTGCCTCTACCTCTCCCACAAGGCGGTTCACCACGACTGGAAGCCGCCGGAGCACCTGAAGGGGAAGTACAAGGACGCAGACCTGTCTTTCCTGGCGCCGGAGTCGGACAAGTTCAACACGATGACCAAGAACAACTTTCTCGAGGGGGGGATGGACAACATGCACAAGCGCTACAGGGACTACTGCGAGTGCCTCGAGTCGGTGGACGAGGAGTTAGGGAGGCTCCTTGCGACCTTGGAGGAGACGGGGGAGCTCGACAACACCGTCATCGTCTACGCCGGCGACAACGGCTACATCTTCGGGGAGCACCGCCTCATCGCCAAGCACTACCCCTACGAGGAGTCGATCAGGATCCCCTACATCGTCAGGTACCCCGGCCTCATTAAAGACCCGGGCAGGAAGGCCGACCAGATGGTGCTGAACATCGACCTCGCGCTGACGCTGATGGAGATCGCCGGGATACCGATTCCCGAAAGCGTCCAGGGGGAGAGCTTCGCACCGATCATGAGATCCGCCTCGGCCGAGGGCCGCGAGTCGTGGGTCTACGAGCTCTTCAGGGACTTCCCCTTCGGCGGGAGGGTCCCGCCCAACAAGACGTTAAGAACCAACACCCATAAATATATCGAGTGGGAGCTCTGCAAGGAGCCGGAGATCTACGATATCGCCAACGATCCGAGGGAGCTGAAAAATCTCTACGGGACGCCGGAGGGCGAGGCGCTGATGCCCGACCTCAAGGCGGAGCTGGATTCGTTGAAGGAGCGGTTTCACCTCGTCAGCGGGAATATTTAGGATAGACTGCTTACTGTCTCCGATCTATCAACTTTGACCGCCGGGTGTGATTTTTGGGGGGGCGTGGGTGTAGGATAGGATTAGGTTTGAGCTAACAATAATAAGGGGCGCTTAATTGCGCCCCTTATTCCTTGTTCTATTATCTGGTATCTATATCTACCAAATCACTGCTTCTTTATTTCCAGGGCGTAAAGATAAGGTCCCCAATGATGCTTACCCCGAAAAAAATGAGCAGCACTTCCAAAATAGATGAAATTATCAACAACAACGATGGAAGAAACGATACTACCTCTTGTTTTATATCTCCACTTTTGGATACCACTAGTATAGTCTACAGCATAAAGATAGTGATCATTGCTTCCGAAATAGACCACTTCATTAGCCATTTTGGGTGTAGAGCAAACGTTATCTCCCGTTTTAAAACGCCACTTTAACTCGCCACTGTTGGAATCTAAAGCATACAAGTAATTATCTTTAGACCCTATAAAGACAACACCTCCGACCACTGTGGGAAAAGAAATTATTTCTCCTCCCGTCTCAAAGCGCCACTTTAACTCGCCCGTATCTATATCAATGGCATAAACATTACTATTATTACTTCCCACATAGACCATGCCGTCAACCGCGGGGGAGGAACATTCCATCCAATTTCCCACCTCATATTTCCATTTCATCTCACCACTATTGGCATCAATGGCATATAGACAATCATCCCTGCTTCCAAAATAAACTACACCGTCAACAACTGTAGGTCTGCACAGTATACTGCCTCCTGTCTCAAAGCGCCATTTCAGCTCACCACTTTCTGCATCCACGGCATATAGATAATTGTCTGAACATCCTACAAATACTGTACCATCAGCTACTGTTGGCGGACCAGACGATGATCCAGGATCAGCCAGTTTAAAACTCCACTTCAACCTGCCATTTTTTGCATCTATAGCATGAAGACAAGTATCATCAAAAGGGCCATTATAGTAACTACCTACATATATAACACCATCGACCACCGATGGTGATGTGAATATAAAATAGCTTTCATAATACTTCCACTTCATTTTGCCCCTATCTTTATCTATGGCATAAAGATAGTTTAATTGGTCTCCAACATAAACAATTCCATCATCCACAACGGGAGTGGAATATCCATAAAAACCAGTTTTATAGCGCCACTTCAGTTTGACAGGAACTTTTACATTTATAGTTCTTTCATAAAGATTAAAACATACCATTATTAATACCAATGACACCAATAATGCCAATGAAATTTTGAATGTTATTTTAATTAAAGCTTCTACAAAGTTTCTCATTTCACGCACCTAAACCCCAAATCCGGCAGCGACCTGTCAGGCTTTAAATAGAACCGGTCGCGAACCGTCACCGGCTGTATGCTGTCGAAGGCGCCGCCCCGGACTACCCTCTCCGTTCCCGCCTTTGGCCCCGTGGGGTTGTCCGGTGGAGACTTGGTGTAGTAATCCTCCCCGTACCAGTCGGCCGTCCACTCCATGGCGTTTCCGACCATGTCGTATAATCCGAAGCCGTTTGGGAGATAGCTCATCACCGGGGTCAGCGCCCCGAAGGAGCCGCCCTGGTTGGTCCGGTTTGGGTCGTAGTCGTCCCCCCAAGGGAACTTGGACTTTGCCCCCCCGGACGCCGCATATTCCCACTCCGCCTCCGTGGGGAGCCTCTTTCCCCGGAACTTGGCGTACTCGTCCGCCCCGTGCCACGTCACCGAGACGACTGGGTACTCCTCCATCCCCTCCTTCGCCACGTAGAACGCCTTTCCTCCCCTCTCCTCGACTTCGATCCCTGACAAGTCAAGGTCGATGAGTTTATTCCCGTTTAAGGTCGTCTTTCCGAGATGATTCAGAAACTCGGCGAAGCGGACGTTTGTGACCTCGTGGCTGTCGATGAAAAAATAGTTGACCTTTACCTCGTGGGCCGGGACGCTGTTCTCCATCCCGTCATCCGCCCCCCCCATGACGAACGTCCCCCCGGGGACCTCCACCATCTTATCGAGCTCGACGGCGCAGGGAGTCTGCGGCATTAAAAATATCGGCAATACTAATAAAAAAACGAAAATACACTTGGCAAAAAAAACCGAAAATCTAAAAGGCCTTTTTTCCGCAAACATGTCGGCAATCATCTCCTTTAATAAAAAAAACGGGCCCGATCTTTTTCACCGGGCCCGCAAGAGTACAAAGTCCTGTCAAATTTCTACTTGGAGACCTTCAAGGGTATCAGCTTGAAGCTCTTTACGACCTCTTCATAGATCGGGATCATCGAAGCGAAGTTCTTAAACTCTCCTGAGGCAAGAATCACACCGTAGACGCTCTTGTTGCCGACTGCGTAGATGTGCCAACGGTGGATCTCCGTCGGATCTTCCTTGTCGACCTCTTTGTACCAGAACGCCTTCCCCCCCTCGATCTTCAGGGCCTTAAGGTCGGTGTACTTCGGGTGCGGGGAGTTCATGTCGTCCTGGACGGACTTCCAGTTCGCCTTATAGAGGGTGTCGGGAGACACATCGGGAAACCACATCCAGTTTACGCTGATGCTGTCGGCGGATTCAAGGCCGCCGGCGAGACCCCTGGTGAATCCACCCAGCGTTGCGCTGCCCTTCTGATGCTGCCAGGTTGTGCCCGCATCTATCTTGGTGCCCGCAACGAGTTCAAAGTTCTCGGGGAGCATAAGGGCATAGCCGTAATCGGGAGTCTCGAAATACTTCAATTTTATCTCATCCTGAGCCACGGCAAAAGAGACGCCCAATAAAAGGGCGATTGCTGCAAAAATAGCAATTTTCTTCATCTTGTAAAAACCTCCTTATGTTTTTTGATTAATCATTCTAACTTTCTGATAATACTATAATGTGACCAATATCACAAGTCATTTTTTTATAGTATAGAAAATTGTACACATGAATTCTTGACTTCTTTGCATGCAGAGCATAAAATCTGCTACAATTTTTTTAAAAAATGTAGTAAACTTGAAAAAGGCAAACTTTTTTAATTTTTTAATTTGGACCTCTTGGGGTAAAAAATGGAGGATTTAAGGGAGATAAACAGGGCCAACACCAACAGGATGCGCATTTTTATTGAGGGACTTTTGAGGATTTCCAAGGTAAAGATGGTCGTAAATGGAATCGAAAAGGTTCCCAAGAAATCGACCATATTCCTCTCAAATCACTTCACGAGGATCGAGACGTTAATCCTCCCCTATATTATACATACCCGATTGGGAATATTTCCGAGGTCTCTTACCGCCACACAGATCTTCGAGGCTCTGCCGAGGGATTTCATGGAGAGCGTTGGGGCCGTGCCCGTGAATTTCCCCGACAGGGACGACATGATAGCAAAGAGCCTCCTTTCCGGAGAAAGCTGGATAATATTCCCGGAGGGAAGGATGGTCAAGGACAAGAAGGTGATCAAAGACGGCCATTTTATTATCCACGACGGTGATATGCTTCTGGATCGTCCCCCCCACACCGGCGCCGGAATGGTCGCCATAAAAACCCAAATGGCGGCGCGGCTCATGAGGGATTTTACGGACAAACACTCCCTGACCAGAATATTCGGCTTCGATTATCTCGATGAATTCGAGGTCAACATCGTTCCCCTAAACATTACTTATTACCCGATGAGGGTCATTGAGACCGGCCTTTACAAACAGGTTGACAGGCTCGTTCGCTTCATCGAGAGGGGGGGGCTCTCGCCCCGCTACGAGGAGGAGCTCAAGATTGAAAGCTCAATAATCTCGCCCGGGGTCGAGATGACGGTTAACTTCGGCCATCCCAGAAGCATCACGGAATACACGCCGTGGGTAAAAGAAAGGGACGTTTTCCCCGTTGTAAAGAAGGACTCCTTAAAGAAGAAGAACGTCGCCCTCTCAAAGGTCATAAAAGATATGATGAACGATTACATGTACGACATCTATCATCTCACCACCGTAAATCCCGACCACATCACCGCAAGACTGATGAAGACGATGGTCAAGCGCAACATACTCAAGGACGATACAGAAAACCTCAAAATGAGGACATTCCTGTCGGCGCTCAAGACAAGGGAGCTTACGAACATCTCTCTTAACAACAGGATTAAGCATGAGCCTGAGACCATCGTTGTTGAGGGTGAGAAGGTGGTCGATTCCTTTCTGGAGATGGTGAAGGCGGAAGATCTTATTGAAATAAGCAAGGGGAGCGGAAGCACTAACGGGGATTCAACCCTCACTATCAAGGAAAAGCAGTTCAAGTGGCCCCATAAATTTCACGACATAAGGTTGTTCAACACGGTGGAGGTCATAAACAACGAGATAAGCCCCCTCAAGGAGGTGACCGAGCTCGTCGATGAAACCCTGAGCCTAAAGGGAAAATATTTAAGGGATGAAACCGTAAAGGCCCTCATCCGTGGAGAGGAGGAGCGGTTTTTCACCGATTACTCGATGTTTTACACCGAGGGGCAGTCCAAGGAGAGAAAATTCGGGATGCCAAAAATCAATTTCGGCAGCAACGATATCGGGATTCTTCTTATCCACGGATATATGGCGAGCCCCGAAGAAATGCGGCCTTTAAACGAGTATCTCGTCAAAGAGGGATTTACCGTCTACTCCGCAAGGCTTTCGGGACACGGCACCTCCCCGGAGGACCTCAGGGGGAGAAACTGGGAGGATTGGTTTTATTCGGCAAGAGTCGGATACACAATACTTTCAAAGCTCGTAAAGAAGATCTTCATCTGCGGTTTTTCGATGGGGGGAGCTCTCTCCTGGCACCTGGCGGCCTGCGGCTACCCGAAGATCAAGGGCATCATCTCCATCTCCGCGGCGATGAAGCTGGTAAGCAGGGCGTCTTTTTTGGCTCCCGCCTTTGATCTCTTGGACAACGCCCTGAAATACGTCGGACTCAAAAGGTCGCCGGTTCAGTTTATCAAAAACATACCTGAAAATCCTCACATCAACTACTTCAGGAATCCGGTGCACGGGGTTGACCAGCTCCTGGAGCTCATCAGGGTGGTAAAGGGAGAGCTGAACAAGGTAAAGGTGCCGGCCCTGATCATACAGGGGGGGCACGATCCGACCGTCGATCCGGAAAGCGCCGTGGAGTACTACAATTCTATATCCTCCAAGATCAAGGGCCTCGTATGGGTGGACTCCCCCTATCACGGAATAGTATATCGCGGCGGTGACAATAAGTTCAAGAAGATCGTCGATTTCATAAATGACCCAAAGAAGGGGGTCGAGGAATCCCACACGTGGATACCGGGTTAGTTGAGGGATTTATGGTCCTTGGCAATTGTCTTGTACGACAAATTGTAAGCGACGGTTTCGACCTGTTATCATTTACACTTATCTTGAAAAGCCGGTTGGCATCCTTGCCTGTAGATAATGGGTTACCTACAGACAATGGTTTTAAACCCATTGTCTTGATGTCATCCTACCACTTTCTTTAAAAGGCATCTGCGGTTTTTTAGAAATAAATTTAGAACTGGCTACATAATTAACAATACAGGAGATTATTTATGACAGAAATAGGGGAAATAAAGAAGTTAGGATCGAAAAAAATTAAAGAGATATGGCCTAATGAAAGAGACTTATCAAATTGGATTGCAAAACATATAGAATTGTTGAACGATTTATTGAATACACAAATAGAGATTGAAGGAATAGAAGTCCCCGCACAAAACTTCTTTATTGATTTAATGGGAACCGATAAGATATCTCAAGTACCCGTGATTATTGAAAACCAGTTTGGGAAATCCGATCATGATCACCTCGGCAAGCTAATTACATACTCCTCTGTTAAGGAAGCGGGTATAGCAATATTGATATCAAATGAAATCCAATATGCACACAGAAAAGCTATAAATTGGCAAAACCAGATTACCCCCGATGACATGACCTTTTATGGTGTTGAATTAGAATTGCTGCAAATTGACGATTCTAAACCGGCCCCTTATTTTAGAATCGTTGCGGAGCCTCCTCCCAGAAAAAGCAAACCGCCAATAGATAAGTCTCCAAAGAATATAAGATATCAGGCCTTCTTTGATAAACTACGTAAGAAGTTACTTGAGAAAAATCCCAATTTTACAAGGGCAAAAGCCTTGTATCAAAGTTGGTGGAGTCTTGGGATTGGAAGGGCTGGTTTTATATTAGGTGTCAATTTTACAATAGACGATAGATTCAGAGTAGAAATTTACATTGATACTGGAAATAAGGAATTTAACGAAAAAGCTTTTGAAGCCCTTAAAGAGAATAGAGTATATATCGAAAAAGAGATAGGAAATAAGTTAGAATGGGATCGTTTAACAGAAAAAAGGGCATGTCGTATATATCTTCCCACCAAAGGTTCTATAGACGATAGTGAAGAAGAACTCGATAAACTTATTAATTGGGGTTGCCCACTCTTAATAAAATTCAAAGAAGTCTTTGGCCCTTTGGTGAAAAACGTTCAACTTGATTAAATGAAGAATACCTAAAAAGATTTAACACAAGACGAAAAAAACTGCTAATAAATATTGGAGGGGAACATCATTCTAAATTCCCCTCCCCTTTTTACATACGGCGGCCGAGCCCTTAGGGCATCACGCCTTCAAGAAGATATAGCGCAAAACGAAGAGCACCGCAAAGGTATAGAGGAGCCAGTGGACCTCCTTCCCCTTTCCCGAGACGAGCTTCAAAGCCGCATACGATATAAAGCCCATGGCGATTCCCTCGGTGATCGAGACCGTAATCGGCATGATTATGATCGTCAGAAACGCCGGGATCGACTCGGTCACGTCCTCCCAGTCGATCTTCTTGACGCCGGAGAGCATGAGGCTCCCCACGATTATCAGCGCCGGGGCGATGGCCGGGTACATGACCACGCCTTCTGTGACCGCGTACCCGCCGCCGATCATCTTTACCAGCGGGTAGGTGAAAAGGGCAAGGATAAAGAGGGTTGCGGTGACCACGTTGGAGAGTCCCGTCCTTCCCCCCTCCGCAACACCTGTCGCGCTCTCTATGTAGCTGGTTACGGTCGACGTTCCGAGAAGCGCGCCTATCACCGTCGCCGTGGCGTCGGAGAGGAGGGCGCGCCTCGCCCTGGGCAGGTTGCCCTTCTCGTCGATGAAACCCGCCTTTTCGCTCACCCCGATGAGCGTTCCTACCGTGTCGAAGAGGTCGAGGAAAAAGAAGACGAAGATGACCGAGAGGACGCCGAGGTTTACGGTCCCCATGATATCGAGCTTGAAGAGCGTGGGCGATATGCTGGGAGGGGCCGCAAAGACGCCGTGAAAGGTCGTGAGACTGAACGGCAGCCCGACGACGGCCGTTGCGAGAATCCCGATGATTATCGAGCCCCTGACCTTCAGCGCCATCAAGATCGCTATCAGGGCAAGCCCGAAAAGCGTGAGGGCAACCGGCGGAGAGGTCAGGTCGCCGAGGGCCACCAGCGTTCCGGGGTTGGCGACGACGATCCCGCCCCACTCGAACCCTACGAGGGCTATGAGAAAGCCTATCCCGACCGCGATGGAGTTTTTCAGAGACGACGGTATGGCGTTTATTATGGTCTCCCTCAGCCCGAAGATGGAGAGTATCAGGAAAAGGACGCCCGAGATGAACGTCGCGCCCAGCGCCGCCTGCCACGGTATATGCATGATGGTGGCGACGGTTATGGCGAAGAAGAAGTTGTGGCCCATCGCCGGCGCGAGCGCGATCGGGTAGTTAGCGAAAAGCCCCATAAGGAGCGTCCCCACCGCCGACGAGATACAGGTCGCCACCATGACCGCCCCGGCGTCCATCCCGGCGATGGAGAGGACGACCGGCTGCACGAAGATGATATAGGACATGGTCATAAATGTGGTGAAGCCGGAGAGGATCTCGGTGCGCGGCTTCGTGTTGTTTTCCTTCAGCTTAAAGATATCAAGTGCCATGGCTTTTACCTCAAAAACAAACCAAAAATATAATATTTATTAACATCTGTTCAAAAAGCCCGAATGTAACCGGAGATCACCACCCATGATAAAACATGCCCTCCAATATAAATATCGTGATTATCGAAGAAAGCCACCGCGGGTGAGAAAGATCAAAAAACGGCGACGACAAAAAAGAGCGACGATCCCTTCAATTACCCCTCGATATTGATAATGGTTGCCGCCGCCCCGTCCTGCTGGCCTCCCTTCCCCTGCTTGCCGACCCCCCCTATTTCGCTTTCCCGCCGTAGGCGCCGGCGATCCTGCTGATGAGCCTGTTGAAGTTCTCCGTTTCGGGAGAGCTCTTCGCCTCCTTAATGAGGCTTGAGGCCTCGCTGTAGACGATACAGGAGTCCAGCATCCGGGGCATTATGGAGACAAAGGCCTTCATCCTCTCGGGATCGGACATCTCGTCCAGGATGTCCCCCGCGATCTCCCTCAATTTCATATAGTGCCCCTGAAAGGAGCAGTAGCACGCCTCCATGACGAGGTTTGTCATGTGCGAGCACCCGATCTTTCCCCCTATCGTCTCCTCCATCTTCACCGAAAGCCCCCTCTTTATTTCAAGACCCGCGGCCCTTTGAAGAGCGGGTAGCGCCTCTCGACACTCCTCCCTCGGGATGCGCGGCATCCTGCCCCTGATGTCGCTAATCACCATCGTCGGAAGCTCGATGTCCAACTCGACTTCCATATTGTGGGCCCTGTCTTCCATTACCGCGACGACGGTCAGCCCAAAGTCCGTAATATAAATATTCACATCTTTTTTCCTGTTGTAGACCGACGTCCTTTTAGGTGTCATATCATTCAACTTAAAAAGGGATTTCTTATCGTAATTATATCCTCCCGGTCCGGCCCGACCGATATTATCGCCGCGGGGACCCCGAGGATCTCCTCTATCTTTCCGATGTAGTCGCGGGCGTTTTTCGGGAGCTTATCGAAGTTCTTGATCTTTTCGATATTCTCCTCCCAGCCGGGAAGCTCTATGTAGACAGGCTCCGCCTTTTCGAGGGATGGGATATCCGACGGGAAATCCTCCCTGACCTCGCCGTCCATCCTGTACCCCACACATATCTTCAAGGTTTCCATCCCGCTTAAGACATCGAGCTTGGTGATGATAAGTCCGCTCAGTCCGTTGAGCCTCACGGAATGGGCCATGGCGACCGCATCGTACCAGCCGCAGCGGCGTCTCCTTCCGGTGGTTGCTCCGAACTCCGCGCCCTTGCTCTGAAGGAAGTCTCCTATCTCATCTTCGAGCTCCGTCGGGAACGGGCCGGAGCCGACCCGCGTCGTGTATGCCTTTGTTATTCCGTAGACCCCGTCGATCAGCATTGGCCCTATTCCGGAGCCGGTGGCGGCGGCACCGGCCACCGTGTGGGAGGACGTCACAAACGGGAACGTCCCGTGATCAACGTCCAAGAGGGTCCCCTGCGCCCCCTCGAAGATTATCGACGCCCCCTCCTTGATCTTCTTGTCCAAAACAAGGGAGGTGTTTGCGATATACTTCGATATTTTTTCCGACGAAGCCATGAGGTATTGAAATGCCTCTTCCTGGTCCACGGGGTCGGAGCCGAAGTAATTCTTGATGTAGAAGTTCTTTTCTTCGATTACAAGCTTTAGCCGCTCCTTCAGGCGTTTTGGGTCTTTGAAGTCCCCCATCCTGATCCCCGAACGGGAGGCCTTGTCCTCGTACGCCGGGCCTATGCCCCTCCCCGTCGTGCCTATCTTGCCCTTCTTTCTGGCCTTATCCCTCAAAACATCGAGCGACTTGTGGTAGGGCATTATTACGTTCGCCTCTTCGCTGATCTTGAGGCACTCATCGTTTTTGAAATATCCTTTATCTTTTATCTCCTCGATCTCTTCTATCAATACCCCTGGGTCCACCACAACACCGTTTCCTATAATGCACATCTTGCCCGGGTGGAGGATTCCGGATGGAATCAGGTGAAGCACTATCTGCTCCCCCTTGACGACAAGGGTGTGCCCCGCGTTGTTTCCGCCCTGAAATCGGACTATAACATCCGCATATTCGGAGAGGAGATCGACCATCTTGCCCTTCCCCTCGTCACCCCACTGAGTCCCGACCAAGACAATATTGGGCATCTTAATATCTCCCCGTGTATATATTGCTTTTCATTTTTTTTTGCGACCGCACTTGAGTATAAGGCAACCGAATGCGGCAACCGCGACTAATCTTGAGGATGTTTATAAGCTTAAAAAAAGCGATGAGTCTGAATCTTTAGACTGCCGGTCCAAGGGGTCGTTATAACTTCACCTGCTTTATCGTGACCATGTTTGGAAGATCTGTAAGCGTCTTCATAACATCCGGCGGCACATCCTGATCCACGGATATTATGATAAGGGCGTTTCCACCTTCTTTATCTCTGCCGAGGTGCATCCTCGCGATGTTGATGCCGGCCTCGCCGAGCACCCCCCCGACTCCGCCGACCACCCCTGGCTTATCGAGGTTTTTTATAACCAGCATGTTTCCGTCCGGCACCGCCTCCAGGTCAAAGCTGTCAAGTTTCACTATCCTCGGATTGTCCGAACCGAAGATAGTGCCGGATATGGTTATATCCCCCTCATTGGTCTTTGCCTTGAGGCCGAGGAGGCTCGTGAATCCCTCTACCTTTTCGCTCTTCGATTCCACGACCTTTATTCCGCGCTCATCGGCTATGATCGGGGCGTTGACATAGTTTGCCCCCTCCTCGAGTATCGGATCGAAGATCCCCTTCAGCACCGCAACCTTGAGGGGACGAACGTCCATCGTTGAAATCTCCCCCCTGTATTCTATCTCTATCTCCTTCAATCCCGGCAGTCCAAGCTGGGAGATAAATGATCCCATCACCTCCGACAGTTCTATGTACGGCTTCAATACGGTGAGGTCTTCGGGGCTTACCGATGGCATGTTGATGGCGTTTCTCACGACACCCTTCAAGAGGTAGTCGACTATCTGCTCCGCCACAAGAACGGCGACGTTGACCTGCGCCTCTTCCGTCGATGCCCCCAAGTGCGGCGTCAGAATTACCTTTTCGTTATTCAACAGGGGCGATGGCTCCGGGGGCTCTTTGACGTATACGTCCAGCGCCGCCCCGGCGACGATTCCCTCTTCAATCGCCCAAAGGAGGTCTTCTTCATTGACGATACCCCCCCGGGCGCAGTTGATGATGAATACCCCTTTTTTCATCTTCTTGAAGGCCTTGCGGCACAAGAGGCTCGTGGTCTCCTCCGTCTTAGGCGTGTGCACCGTGATGAAATCGGACTGCTTGAATATCTCGTCATTGGACACGAGCTCCACGCCCAGTTTATCCACCGCCTCCTGGCTGATGAAGGGATCGCTGGCGATGACCCGCATCTTGAGGCCGATCCCCCTGGACGCCACTATCCTTCCGATGTTTCCCAGACCGATGATCCCCAGGGTCTTGTTAAAGACCTCCTTGCCGATGAACTTCTTCTTCTCCCACTTCCCCTCGCGCATGGACGCCGTCGCCTGCGGAATATTTCGAGACAAAGACAGCATCATCGCAATGGAGTGCTCCGCCGTGGTTATGGTGTTTCCGCCCGGCGTGTTCATCACGACTATTCCCTTCTTGCTGGCCTCCGCTATATCTACGTTGTCAACGCCTATACCGGCCCTTCCTACTACCTTCAGCTTCTTGGCCGCGGCTATTATATCCGCCGTGATCTTGGTGGCGGACCTTATCGCAACGCCGTCATATTCGCCTATGATCTTTATAAGCTCCTCCGGTTTCAGACCCGTATTGACATCAACGGTGATCCCCTTTGCCCCACGGAATATATCTATTCCCTTTTCGGACATATTGTCGGCAACGAGTACTTTCATGGAAAACCTTCCTAATTAATAGCGTTGAGTTTCTTCAGTATTTCCTCGGCAATGCCCACTCCCTTTCCGGCATCCACCTTAAATCCGAGGGTCGAAAGCGTCATCTCGACGGCCGCTATGGTCATAATTATGTCGAACGTGTCGACGTAGCCCATATGGGCTATCCTGAATATCTTCCCCTTCAGCTCCGCCTGGCCGCCCGCAACCGTTATCCCATGAGTCTCCCGAAGGGTCTTTACTATCTTGCCCCCGTCGATTTCGGCCGGGGCCTTGATTGCCGTAATGGAGTTCGAGGGCGATGTGGGGGCGAAAAGCTCGAGGCCGATCTCAACCGCTCCCTTCCTGACGGCGTCGCCCATCACAGAATACCGATGGAAGAGGTTTTCGAGGCCTATCTCCCGTATGATCTTAAGGGCCTCGGCAAGCCCCACGATAAGGGAGATGGCCGGGGTGTAGGCGTTCTGGTTCTTGAGCAGGTTCTTCTCCTCCTTTGCGAAGTCGAAATAGTACTTCGGGAGGTTCGAGCGGTTCATGAATCCCTTTGCCTTTTCGGATACGGACGCAAAGGCGAGACCCGGCGGAAGCATCAATCCCTTCTGGGAGCCTGAGACGACGACGTCGAGCCCCCATTCGTCCGTGGGGAGATCAACCACCCCCAACGCCGATATGGCGTCTACGATAAAGAGCGTCCCGTCCAGCTTCCTGACGATCTCTGAGACCTCCTTAACCGGGTGGGCGACACCGGTCGATGTCTCCGAGGCCTGAATCATCACGGCCTTGACGTCCCTGTTCTTTTTGAGGGCGTCTTCTATCAGGGCCGGATCGACAGCCTCCCCCCATGTAACATCGATGTTTATTGTCTCGAGGCCGTAGGCCTGGGAGATCTCGGCCCACCTCTCGCCGAACTTCCCTCCCCTGACGGTGATAACCTTGTCGCCGGTGGATAAGGTGTTCACCACCGCCGCTTCCATGGCTCCCGTTCCCGAGGAGCTGTGGATGATTATCTCGTTTTTGCTCTGGTAGAGGTACTTGAGACCTTCCCTTACCTCTTCGAGGATCTCCGAAAACCTAGGTGCCCTGTGGTGGATTATCGGCTCCGCCATTGCCAGGAGGACCCTCTCCGGAATTGGTGTGGGTCCGGGTGTCATTAGGTACTTTTTCATGTTTACATTCAACCTCTGAAGTTAATATACAATTTCCGAAACAACTTTAATATCAAAATAGTCGTCCGTTGTCAAGAATAACAGACAAATATTCAACACGAAATTTAGATTTCTTTCAACCGCCTGAAACCGCTATCTGAGGATTGTGGCCTCGTAAGGCCAGACTTCGAGGGGAAATTTGACGTCATCCCCGCCGGCTCTGTGCGTGGAAAAATCTACCGAGTATCTCACCTCCTTCTCACCGCCGATGATGTTCTGGGCGATTGTCCTTTTGCACCCCTTGAAATTGAGAAGAACAAGGCGCGAGTCGTCTCCCTTAACCCTCCTGTATGCGAATATCCCCTTGGGCGTCCCCCTTAATATCTCGATCGATCCGGATGTCAGGGAGGGGGTTCCTTTCCTCTTCCATATCAGGTTTCTGTAAAACGAGAGGAGCGAGTCCTTGTTTTTCAACTCGGCCTTAACATTGATATAGGATCTATTGGGATTTATTGGAAGCCAGGGTTTGCTCGATTGCGTAAAGCCGACGCCCACGGTGTCATCCCACTGCATGGGGGTTCTCGCCATGTCCCTCCCCACCGGCACCGGCCAGTAGCGTATCCCCACCGGGTCTTGGAGATCTTGCTTCTTTATGTGAAGGTTTCTCATACCTATCTCCTCGCCGTAGTAGAGGAACGGGGTGCCCTTGAGCGTCAGGAGCATCGTCGCCGCGACCCTGGCCCTCATGACGATTTCGTCTTCACTTCCCCTGCCGTATCTGCTTATATGCCTCGGCTGGTCGTGGTTGGACAGAAAATAAGTCGGCCAGGCCCTGTCCGGCAGCAGATCCTCCCACAGGGAGATCGCCTCCCGGAAGGCCTCCGCCCTGAAGTGATTGAAGAAGAAGTCGAAGTTGAAGACGAGGTTCAGCCTATCCATCCCGTTTCCGTAAAACTCGGCTGCTTTTACAGGGTCCTTGGAAAACACCTCCCCTACGAGCATCCTCTCCACTCCGCTCCCCTCCTTCCCGTAGGAGTCGACCACGCTTCGCATCTCCCTCGCCACCTCGACGCACTCCGGAAGCTCCTTGTCGTAGAGGTGTTTTTGCATGTCGTAGGGGCGAATCCCTATTGTGTAGGGATTGCTCCTCAGCTTCTCGTCCTTGAAGATGTGGTTGATGACATCCAACCTGAAGCCGTCCACGCCCATGTCCAGCCAGAACCGCATCTGGTCGTACATCGCCTTTCTGACCTTCTTGTTCCTCCAGTTAAGGTCGGGCTGCTCCTTAAGAAAGTGGTGGTAGTAGAACTGCCCCGTTTTCTCGTCCAACTCCCAGGCGGGGCCGCCGAAGACCGACTGCCAGTTGTTCGGCCTCCCACCCCTGAAGCTCCCCCTGTCCTGCCAGATGTACCAGTCGCGCTTCGGGCTGTCCTTTGAGCTTCTCGACTCCAGAAACCACTCGTGGAGGTGGGAAGTGTGGTTCGGGACGAAATCGAGGACTATCCTTATGCCCCGCTTGTGCGCCTCCTTGAGGAGCCTCTTGAAATCGGTCAGATTGCCGAAGGCCGGATCGATATCCTTGTAATCGGAGACGTCGTAGCCGAAGTCGAACATCGGAGACGGATTTATCGGCGAGAGCCATATGGCGTCGATGCCGAGGGAGTTTTCGGTGCCGTCGTTAAGGTAATCGAGGCGATCGGTTATCCCGTTGAGGTCGCCGACGCCGTCGCCGTTGGTGTCTTTAAAGCTCCTCGGGTAGATCTGATAGAAGACCCCCTCCCTCCACCATATTGAACCTTTTGGTGACTTTTTTTGCGAATCTTTCGGCGAGCCTTTGGCGGCCTCCCCCTTTTTTGAAGCACTCATTTCAATTATCACTCCAGATAGAATTTAAAAATTCAGGCTATATCTCTTCCTTCATGGAGGTCACGATTATCGCGGAGCGACCTCCAATGGGACACTTGTTCTCGCATATCCCGCAGCCGACGCAGAGGTCGTATATTACATACGGCTTCTTCAAGGGGGATCCGTCTGTTGAAGGCTCGTCTCCCTCCTTCCATTTATGATATTTTATGGCCTTGTCCGCCGTGGGGCAGTGCTCCTCGCAGACAATGCAGTTGACGTTGTGCGCCCAGGGAAGGCACCTGTCGGTATCTATATACGCCTTTCCGATTACAGTCTCCTTCTTTTCATCTACTTTTAGCTCCCTTATGGCGTCGGTGGGGCACACCTGTCCGCAGAGGGTGCAGAGGTACTCGCAGTAGCCTATCCTCGGAACGAGGACGGGGGAGTATATCGATTCGAGCCCGCCCATCGCGATGTCGGGCTGGAGTCCTCCCGTGGGACACACCATCATGCACTCGGTGCATTTGATGCACCTCTCGATAAACTCCGCCTCATCCATCGCCCCCGGGGGGCGGATGAGAAAGTTGATCCCCCCCTCCTTTTTGAGCTTCCTCACGGGCGATACGGAGAGAAGCGGCTGGACAAAAAGCCCGGCGATTGCCGAGGTTATTACGTATCTCCGCCTTATATCCGAACGCCCCCCCCTCGACCGGATCGATTTCAGGCTTAAGGTATTCTCAACCCTTCCCTTTTGACAAAGGGTAACACAGTCCTCGGTGAGGATACATTCGCCCTTCAGGAAGTCCCCGCCCTTTTCAAACTCCGAAAAGGCGTCCATGATGCAGTTGTCGGAACAATCCTGGCAGTCCTTGCAGAGCCTTGCAGGAGTCCTCTTCAGAAAGGAGAATGTGGCGAAGATCGAGAGGACCGCCCCCAGGGGGCATAGATACCTGCACCAGAAGCGGGGCCTTATCCTCTCGGCGATTATTATTCCCAGAAAGATCGCGAGGCTGAATATCGAGAGGGCGAAAAAGCCCTGTTTAAAAGGGAGAATAATCCTCGACAAAAAACCGTAAGTTGCGTCGGTCACGGGGGTAATTACCGGAAGGTCAAACCCAAACAACCAACTGAATATCGAAAAGGACAGCGATGAAAATAGAGGATAGATTGCGATGGTAAGGGATCTTATGGCGATGCTCAAGGGATCGAAGATGCCGGTCAGGTTGACGGAGAAAAGCGTCGGAATCAGGATGATGATCAGGAGGTAGTATTTCAGGCTCTTGGGGAACTTCGCATTTTTCAGCCATAGTCCCCCCTCGGCTCCTCTCGCCCTCGCCTTCCCCCCATATACCACGGGGCGCAGGAGGTCAAGGACTCCTCCGACTGGACAGACCCAGCCGCAGAAGAAGCGCCCGATGATTATCGTTGCGAGGAGAATTATGAGGGACGGCAGAAAGAAATCAACAAATCCCTCAAAAGACTTCGTGGCGAGGATGTTCCCTATTGCGGTGAGGGGGTCCACCTGGAAGAAGACGTTTATCGGATAGTGGACCTCGTTTCCACCCCGGTAGGTCGTGGCGACGAACAGGGTAAGAAAGATGAGGATGAAGAAGAGTTGCACCGCCCTCCTCAAATAGGGAGACGGCATATTCTTAGCTGCTTTTGAGCGACGTTTTTCCATCTGCAATCTAAAAAGGCCCTGCAATTTTGCAACGAAAAAAACTCAAATTCAACCTCTATCCCCTTGACTTTCCAAAAACCTTCTCCCAACCCTTCCCTCTCCCCCCTCGACCCGACAACTGCCCGACATCCGCTCTTTTCGCGGTTCCCCGCTCCTTAATTGACCAACTCCCCTCGACAGCAACTGAATCGACATAAGGATTAGCTTGGAGATCCTCCCCTCTATCCTATATGGATCGGCCCCATTAACCGAAAATAAAAAGGGACTACCCTTTCTCGCCTTTGAAGCCCTCCGACCCTTGAGGGATCAGACCCCCTTGACGGTAACCTTGCTCAGGTTTATCTCGCCCAGGCCCATCTTGTACGCGGTAGCGATGTGGCCTATATCGGTGCCCTTAATGCCGAAGAGGGTCGCCCCGTAGGAATCGATAGCAACGGGATCGGTCCCCGCTATTACCTTGTTCAGCACCTTTACGTTCTTGATATTCCCGCCCGAAGGCCCGCCTCTTGTGAGGATTCTCGTGGCGTCAAGGACTATGAGGTCAGGCCTTATGACGGTCGAGATGTCGGCGAGCTTCTGGTCTATCTCCCAGTGGATCATCCCCCGTCTCCCCCCAATCACCCCCATAAGATTCTTCATCGAGAGGGTAAGTGTCGTCAGGCCGTGGCTCTTGGCTACCGGAACGTTGATCAGCTTATCGGCGTCCAGAACCGTTCGATAGACCTCGAGGTCCTCCAGCTTTATCCCGCGGGGTATCTTTATCTTGACGAATCTTTCCATGTTGACGTACTCCACCCTCACCCTGGAATCCTTAATCTCCTCAACGGCGCTTTTTATGCCGCTGTTTACGTATGTCCTCCTGGCGTCGTCGCACGTCCTGTCCAAGACCGTTATCCTTTTGGCCCCTGCGTCGAGGCACATCTCCGCAATCGTCTTAACGACAATAGGGTGGGTGTTGGCGGCGAGCTCCGGAGTCCTGTCCCAACCGATGTTAGGCTTTATCGCCACCCGCTCCCCACTGGAGACGAAACTCCCCAATCCCCCCAGCATGTCGACGGCGTCGATTACGACGTTTCGATAATTCCTGCCAGTGGCCACCGCGAGGGTGGTTCCACCCGCGGCGGAGGCCAAACTGCTATATAAGGGAAGAGCTGTAGAGGCCAATGCCGATACACCAACCTTTAAGGAGCCGGCCAGGAAACATCTCCTCCCCATACGGCACTCTTTTAGGGGCGGAGCGAAAAACTTCCCCTTTTCATCAAAAAACTCTTTCATTTTTACACTCATAAAATGGACTTAATAATTATCTTGATGCCCGGGGTTTCATTTGGCCAAAATAGGGCATCACCGATAATGCGAAAACGCATTCGGCCTCCGCGCCTACTATTGCCAACTCCTCCCCCGCTTTTAGATATAAGGGTTCTTCCTCTTGATTTGCTCAAGGTACTTATAAAGAACCTGCAAACTAAAACTTTTCAAACACCCAAAGATCATTCCTCCGAGGATTCAACCTCATCATCAGCGACATCTTCGGTGTATACAAGAGCCACACTCAACACATCGATCTTAACGTCCTTTAAGGCCTTGGTTATATCTCCAGCCTTTGCATCCTTTGTCTTGACAATGAAATTGACTTTCTTCATAATGAACTACCCCTTTTTAAAAGGTGCTCTATATCACATTCGCATGACCGCTTTTAATGTATCATAAAGAAGGTTTTTTGTCTATATGGTGAAGTTTTTTTGGAACTTTTTTTTAAACAGCCGATCATAAACTATTAAAGGAGGTCGGCCTCAAGTGAGGAAGTGGGGATACTTAATAACACTCTCTTTAATTATTGGCACCGTAATTGCGCTGATATTTATCATCAAGGGGACTTCCTTATCGATTGTGGAGGATCATTCGGGGGTGGATTACGGGGTCTCGTTGATCAGGGACGGGAGATACAACGACGCGGCCTCGGTCTTTGCCGAGGCCCTCGAGTCCAATCCCAATGACCCCGAGCTTCTGAACTACCTCGGCATCTCCCGCTTCAACAAAGGCGACTACGCGGGCGCCCTAAAGGCCTTTTCAAGCGCCCTGAAGATAAATCCCTCTCTTGCCGATGCCAACCACAACCTCGGCCTCACCTATCACGAAATGGGGCTTTACTACCACGCCATAGAGTACTACGAGCGGGTGATAAACCTCGGAGCCGACGATGACCTCCTCCACTACCATATGGGCCTCACAAAGATAGCCCTGAGAGACTGGGACGGGGCTGTGGAGAGCCTCGATACGGCCGTCACCCTAGGATCCCGAAAAACTCCCCCTGATGACAAAATGTTGGAGGAGTATCGCAGATACCTGAAATACGCACGGTATAGAGATGGGTTTGGAAAGAAGTAGTCATTCTTTTCCTCTCCATCTATGTTTTTCTACAGTGAGATTTCATTAAAGGAAGCCAAGGACTGGTCAATGTTGGGATAGGAAAATTGATCAATCCAAAAATGGGGTCATGTACTAACAGCCGAGACCTCATACCATCGGCTTTTCGATAAAGGTTCAAACCTTGATACAAAGCGAAACCGTTTTACTGAACAAATCGACACAGGATCAATGCAATCCAAATGCCTGATTTTCATTTAAAAACGGCTCACCAGGTATTACCAAGTTTTCAATAGAGAGAGCAAGTCTTTAATAACAATCGGCGTAGTTAAGTAAAAACGGATTGCAGACAGACAAACCGCTAACACAATTTTTGACCAATGCAGATAAATATTGGGCGAAAAAAAGCCCTGCTTTATAACAGGGCTTTTTAATAGTAAAATCGATTTACTGTGTTTTAGAGTGATCTCATATACCAAGACACCATCCACGCCGGATTTCTGATTCACGGCATAGCTGGCCGGCGATGTTGCGTTGCCATCGCTTTGGTAGATAATATCTTTTGTGTGTTTTGTTATAATATCATCGAAGTTAAAAAAGCTATTCTTTTTATGACGTTTCCTCCGCATTTGTCCTTTCTATTTAAGGATTCAAATTAATAAGCTACTCCGCCGTTATCGCTTTTATCCAAGGCGGCTGGGACGGTCTTTTTTTGTCCTCTTTCATCTTCTGCCACTTCTCGTCCGTCAGCCTGTCGGACATCGGATGCTTGAACTCGTAGAACGAGAAGACGCCCCCCCTGCAGATTCTCTTCCCCTTGGCGTCCTCGACAATAACGAATATATTGAAGGGAGAGCCAACGCCGACCTCCAGGACATAGCTGGTATTTAGGTCGGTATGGACGTCCGCTATGATATCCATCTTTGTGTCCGTATCGGAAGTTATCATCCTGGCGATCTCCCCCGAAAAATACGTCATCGATCCAAGCTTCGTGCCGACTTTTCTGATCGTATTGTACTCCTCTTGACTCAATTCTTCGTCTCTCAGCTCCTTTTCTGAAATGGTCTTCAGCTGGGCCAGCAGCTCCTCAAATTTCCGGATCTTCTCGGGCACGCCCTCCGGAGCGATCCCGAGGGCGTCAAGGTTTGCCCCGAGGTCGGCCATCATCTCCTCAATCCGTCCATACACCTCCGGGTATGGCTCAACGTAGCCGTAGGGAAATTTTACCTCGATCGGCATACCCCGGCCCACCATTGTATAGCTCTGCTTTGCGTACAGGATCGTGTCGTGGCGCAGCTCCGCCCATGAACCGAGGGCGGTCTGAAGCTCCTTGTCCATCCAGGCGACGGTCGACATAAATGCCGGTACCGAGTCTCCCGACTTGGCATCAAGGAGGGGGATAAGGGCGTACAGCCACCTCCAGTACAGGTTTTGCCCCCAGTCCTCGGTCGTCTTTGAGGAAAATTCCTTTTTCAAGAGGTTTATCTGCTCTTCGTAATACGTGTAGTCCGTGTCCCCCTCGAGCTTCAGTATCTCGTGAGCCCTATCCGAGCCTAAGACGGCAAATATATCGAGGCCCCGGGGGAAGGCCCTCGAAGGCCCGAAATTTGGGATTTCCTCCATGGTAAAGGGTTTCCCGCTTCCGGTATATTTGAACTTCTTCGCACCGTATACGAGGTTCTGAAAGATATACGAATCCGGGATGAACCGCTGTCCCATAAACCTGAAACCCATCGTGGTGTTTTCAAACTTGCCGTCTTCTACGAACGCGGCACCGGAAAGTATCTTCGGCGGGTGCAGCTTCATCGCCTCATCGATGAATTTTAAAACATTGTCAATATCGCCGTACTTATCAACACCGCCCCCTTTGGGAAATATCTTTTTCATCAACTTCCTGTAATCGTAAACATCGAGGTCATCGGTCTTGCCCACAAAATAGGTCGTCGGCTCATAGATCTGTTTCCAAAGGGTAAAGGCCTCTTCGTCTCTCATCAGCGCGTCGCTGATAAGTAGGGCCTGAAGGGTCATCATAAGCCCGTGCTTCTGGGCCTCTTCACTTTCCCCGGGCTTAAGCTTGAAGTCGATCCGGCCGTGCCACATCATCGCCTTGAAATAGGTCTCGAACTTCTCGTTTCTCGTGTAGTGGCCCCTCGGCACGTACTGAGAGTAATCCTCAAAGGCATAGGGGGTTGTATAAAGGCCTGGGTTCTCGACATAGGTCAGAAGCTCCCTGTACTTTATATCCTTGTGGGCCTTGATATTTTCGATCTCCTTATTGACCAATTCATCGAGACCGTATCCGACCTCGTAGGCGGGATCGAAGATCTTCTTTGCCACGGCGAAATACCCGATGTTGAGCCGGGCCGCCTCCTTTACCGATTCGTCCTGGGCATCGTTGTACTGCTCAACAGAGATTGCAAGCATCCTGTCGATAAGCCTCAGAAGCGTTGCGTACAGCTTATCCATTTCGAGGATACGCAGCAGGTAGTCGTAGAAGATATGGGCGGTGTGCAGGACGGCGTCCGTGGTGACAAAGACGGGCTCGTCATCTTCATCGGCCTGTTTGTAAATGTCGGTAATTTCATCTTCAAAGCCCGGGACTATGACAAAACCATTTTTTCCGAATATTTTTTTTGCTTTCTCTGAAAGGTTCATTGCTTCTATCTCCCTATTTAAAGAAGACTCGGTTTCCTTCTCGAGAGCGCACCCAATTTGAGGCAGCAGCATTATCGAGAAAAAAACCACTGTTAAAAAAGATACGGCTTTTTTCATTTGAAAACCCTCCGGAAAATAATCAAATTTTCTTAAAAAGGACGAACAAGCGATTAACTTGTTTCACGATTTTTTACAAAAACCTACAAGCGTAAAGGAAGGTCGCCTTAACTTGAAATGGTGAATTCAGGAATCTTTTCCTTTAGTATTGAAATCCTGTTACTGCCTTTTTCACTATTGTGCTTTCCATTCTTTATAATAATAATCGACTAATTAGTTTTGTATTTTTTTTGTAAAAGGAATAAGTGGGATTAAGAAAGGAGCAGTAAAGATGAAAAAAAATAGTTCAAAAATAACATTACTATTTTGGGCCTTGTTCCCTCTCAATCGGCTTAAAAAAGCATCAAATGTATTTCCCGAAAGGTTTCCAAAGAAAATCATCCTAATTATTAGAATTATATGTTTTGCTGTCTTTTCTCCATAATACTCGAACAATCTTGCTTTCATTTCTTCATTTGGATTTCTGTTGGTTTCAGCATAATGTTGTGCGTATAATAGTCCCATTGTCTCAAAATCAGAGGCATCCGCCTTGAATTGCAGGTTTAACATATTTTTTACTTCATCTTCACTTATTCCGCTTGATACCGCTTGTTTCGCATGAAACCATGCACAATAGATACATCCATTGACCGCAGTAACCACGATCATAATTTTTTCCTTAAAAGCTTTACTTATTTTTTTACTTCGCAACGAACCAATAATGTGCGGAAGATTGTATAAAAGAATTCCTAAATCCTTTGTTAGCAAACTTGCTGTGAATACTTTTTTGTCAAATTTTTGTGTCATTTTTTCTACTGTTGCAAAGTTTATAAAATTATTAAATACCCTTCTTAATCCATTTTCTAAGTCAAGAAGATTCTTCAACTATCGGGAGGCTGAGGGAGGTTGCCCTCCCCCGGCTGCCACTTCGGCTTTTGATTATTCGAGGCCGTTGACTGACGATTTAATTCTGAAACCAAACCTGAATTGCTATTTCCACACGTGGTCTTTAAAAATCGTTTTACGCCCGCTTTCCACGGATGAAAATCACTGGCTCAATCGAAGCGGGGAAGAAAGATCACGACAGATGGAGGCCGCGCAGTTTCCCGGCAAAAAAGGGGTTAGGCAAAACGCCCAACCCCTTTAGATTACTGGCTCCCCGGACAGGACTCGAACCTGTGACATGGTGGTTAACAGCCACCCGCTCTACCAACTGAGCTACCGAGGATCGATTTGTTTTATATATTACACATATAGAAAAATATTTCAACTGAAAAAATAAGTTGAAATATTTTAAAAAACAGTTTATTTCTATCACCGCCCCCCCTCTCCCTTACCGATCCACCCTGCATCACTTACTCCCCTCCCCCTTCCCCTTTTCCCCACTCCCCCCACTTAACCAAACCTCACTTACCCCCCCCTTCCCCCACCTGCACCACCTGCCCGTCCCCAACCTTACTACCCGCCTGCCCCCTTCTTGAGCTCGACGAGGACGAGCTTGGCCACCGACTTAAGTGTCTCGAACACGCCCGGCCCTTCGGTCGCTATCGACTCGAATTCAGGCACGCCGTTCGGATTCAGCAGTTTCCTCATTTCTTCGACCGGGGCGGCGTTTGGTAGGTCCCTCTTGTTATACTGCATTACGTAGGGAATCAAATCGAGGGAATAACCCTGTTCCACCAGATTTGCTTTCAGGTTTTCTACACTTTCTACATTGGCCTCCATGCGCTCGACCTGGGAATCGGCCACAAAGACGATCCCGTCCACCCCTTTAAGTATCAGTTTTCTGCTTGCATCGTAGAACACCTGCCCCGGAACGGTGTACAGGTGGAATCTCGTTTTAAAGCCCCTGATTTCCCCAAGGGACAAGGGGAGAAAGTCAAAGAAGAGGGTCCTCTCCGTTTCGGTTGCCAGGGATATCATCTTGCCCTTGGCATCCGGATTTGTCTTCTTATATATATACTGTAAATTTGTAGTTTTGCCGCACAATCCGGGACCATAATAAACTATCTTACAGTTAATTTCTCTTGCCGGATAATTGATAAATGACATAAAGTACTGCTCTCCTCCTACTCGCTAAAGAGCTTGTCAATATCATCGTCGGTGATTTCAGCGAAGGGTGAAACGCCTTCTTCCGTTTTTGAATCCACTTTTCTGAGTAACTCATCAAAAATCGTCGTCAGATCATCCCCAGCCTTCTTGGCCCTTAATCTTACGAGTCCCAACGAGGATCGTTCATCGAATATAACAACCATAATTACGCGTCTGCCGACTATCGAGATATAGATATTATCCCTATATCCCTCGTGGAAGATAATGGTAAATTCTTTTTCTCCCAAGAGTTTGGCCATACTTCCTGTGGCGGCGATGTTACCCGCGGTAAGGGACGCCAGAGAAGTAGTGTCAAGGTTCTCGGTCTCGCCGGTATTTGCAATCAGCTGACCATTCCTGTCAACAAGAAAGATAACCTTGGCATTTGTCTCGGAGTAGAGTTTTGTCAAGACATCGTTTATTCTCTTGAACTCTTCCTCATAAAGGACAAGCTGTGTAAAGCTCATCTATTCTCCCCCAGAATTTCATACAACATGTATCTTAAAAAGGCATATAAGTTAATACAATATACCAGAAAAGAAATAATTTTACAACTTTTTTTTTGATTATCTGCAATTCCAACATAAATTATAGAAATCTTCGGGAAGGTCGGCAAGGTTCCTGATATAATCGAGCTGTCTTTTAGGGGCGATATACGCGCCGCAGCTCTCGCACCTCGAAAGTTCGAGCTCGACCTTCCAATTCTCGATATATCTTTTGCCGTTTTCATCCCTCATCTTGATGTATCCGGTCGGACATACGTAGACGCAGGAGCCGCACCCAATGCATGTCTCCGAAGACTCCATAAACGGCGTCGCGGGGACCCTGTCGATTCCCCTGTTTGCGAATCCGAGGGCCTTGACCCCCACAACCTCGTCGCACGTCCTGACGCACATGCCGCACAGGATGCACTCGTCGTTTACGAGCTCGAGCCTTCCCCCCTTAACCCCGTAGAATTCGGCCAGTTTTTTTATCTCCTCGTTTTCAGGCGCCCGGGCAAGGAGCAACTCGATGACAACGTTTCTTGTTAAGACAACCCGCTCTGTATCGGTTTTTACCTTGAGCCCCTCTTTTGCCGGGTAGTTGCAGGAGGTTACCACCCTCATCCTTCCCCGTTCTTCGATCTCGACGAGGCACATCCTGCAAACCCCGTAGGGCTCGAGGGCGTCGTTGTGGCACAGGGTCGGTATGTAAACATGTCTCTCCCTGGCTATGGAAAGGAGCGTCGCTCCCTTTTTGACCTCTATCTCTTCACCGTTGAGCTCTATTTTAACGACTTCTTTCATTTCGATCCCTATTCTATCATTACGGCATCGACCGGGCATACCTCGTAGCAGGCCCTGCAGCGAATACACAATTTCTCATCGATCACGTGCGGCTTCTTGTTTTCTCCCGTTATTGCGGAGGATGGGCACACCTTCAGGCACCTTCCGCACCCGATACAGTCGCCCTCGATTATTGAAAAAGTTATGAGGTCCTGGCACACGCCCGCCGGGCACCTCTTCTCCTTTATATGGGCCTCGTATTCATCCCTGAAGTACTTGATGGTGGAGATAACCGGATTCGAGGCGCTTCCCCCCAGGGCGCAGAGGGATCCCCAGGTCATACAGTCGCCGATATCTTTAAGAAGCTCGATATCCCCCTCCTTGCCCTTGCCCTCCGTAATCCGGGTCAGCACGATAAGGAGCTGTCTCAGCCCCTCCCTGCAGGGCGTGCATTTGCCGCACGACTCGTCGACGAGGAAGTTGATGAAATACTTCGCCACGTCCACCATGCAGGTTTTCTCGTCCATTACAATCATGCCGCCCGAGCCCATCATGGAGCCGAGCTTTGTAAGCTCATCGAAGTCCACGGGCGCGTCGAGATGCGCCTCCGGGATACACCCGCCGGACGGCCCCCCGGTCTGCACCGCCTTGAACTTTTTACCTCCCGGGATTCCACCCCCGATGCCGTAGATTATCTCCCTCAGGCTTAGACCCATAGGGACCTCGACCAGGCCCACGTTGTTTACACTCCCTACGAGGGAGAAGACCTTCGTCCCCTTGCTTTTTTCGGTGCCTACGGCCGCGAACCAGTCCGCCCCGCGGTTTATAATGAGGGGTACGTTGGCCCATGTCTCCACGTTGTTGAGATTGGTGGGCAGGTCGTTCAGGCCCTTCTCGGAAGAGTGGACATATTTCGCCCTCGGTTCTCCGGCCCTTCCCATGATGGAGGCCATCAACGCCGAAGACTCGCCGCAGACAAAGGCGCCGCCGCCCCTGTTTATCTCGATATCAAACGAGAATCCAGAGCCGAGGATGTTCTCCCCCAATAACCCGTAGTCCCGGGCCGACTTGATCGCCAGATCGAGGTGCTTTACCGCCAGCGGATACTCCATCCTGACGTAGATATAACCCTTATTCGACCCGATGGCATAAGCCCCGATTATCATCCCCTCTATGACGCTGTGGGGGTCACCCTCCATGAGGGACCTGTCCATGAACGCCCCCGGGTCTCCCTCGTCTCCGTTGCAGATCACGTATCTGATGTTATCCGGCCCGCCGTCAGCGTCCTTTACGGAGCGCCACTTCCTCGCCGTGGAGAATCCCCCGCCCCCCCGGCCGCGAAGCCCGGCCTTGTCTATCTCGTCGACTATCCGCTCTGGGGAAAGCCCGTTCAGCGCCTTTGCGAGGGCGCTGTAGCCCCCCTGGGCGATATATTCATCGATGCTCGTGGGATCGATCTTGCCGTTATGCCTCAAAACCCAGCGAAGCTGATTCTTGTAGAAGGGGATGTCCTCTTCCTTGGTTATCGGATCGTCCTTCTTGGTCATCCTGTAGAGGTATTTGTCGTGGGGCACCCCGGAGATTAGCGTCTCCTTCAAAATATCGGGGACACCCTTTAGATCCACCCTCTCGTAGAATATACTCTGGGGGAGAAAGACCACCAGCGGCCCCCGCTCACAAAATCCGTGGCATCCGGTAATCTTTACCTCGACTTCCGCCTTCAGCTTCTGGCTCTTGAGCTCCGCCTCGAAGGCCTTTGCGACCTCGAGGCTCCCGTTGGATATACACCCCGTTCCGCCGCACACGAGTATCTTCTGTTTGTTAGGATCCTGTTTTTCGAGGATGGACTTTCTGAGCTCCTCGAGTTTGTTTGGGGTTTCAAGCCTCATATTCAAAAGACCTTCTCATCTACTACTTCTTGTATTGTTTCAGAACCTTGTCTATCTTTTCTATGGTCATCTTGCTGTGGTTTTCCTCGTCCACCTGTACCAAGGGCGCCAGGGCGCAGGCGCCTAGGCAGTTTACGGTCTCTAAGGTGAACTTCTTGTCCTTGGTCGTCTCTCCCGCCTTAACTTTAAGGGCCCGCTCGAATCCCTCGGCAATCCTCTTGCCCCCCTTTATGTGACACGCGGTACCAAGGCAGACCCTGATTTCGTGCTCGCCCCTGGGGACAAGGCTGAAGGCCTTGTAGAACGTGGCGATGTGGTAAATGCGGGCCTCCGGGATGTCGAGGTCGTCGGAGAGCTTTTTCACGGCCTCCCTGGGGATGTACCTGAACTCCGATTGGACGTCCTGGAGCATAAGGATGACCTTCGATGCATCACCGTTGTGATCTTTGACTATTTTGTCAACGCTTTTTTCGCTGTAGTTCATACTACTCCCAACGAGCCGAAATCGGCTAAAGCTCGGTTAATTTAACGAGTTCTTCGTATTCCTTGTCCACCCTTTTTTGGATCTCCTCGATATGCTCCTCGCTGAGATGCCGGTATCTCCCCTGCCCCTTCATGTAGTCGACCACCGGCCTCCTCTTCTCACTCTTTTCATCAATATGGGCGGTCATCCTGTACTTGCCGTGCACCACCTCGTATAGGGGAAAAACCCCCGTCGCGACGGCGAGTCTCCCGTACTTTATGGCGAGGTGGGACGGGATCCTCCAGCCCGTGGGGCAGACCGACAGGACGTGGATATAGGAGGGGCCTCCCAGGGCGACCGCCTTCTTGACCTTCTCCTGAAGATCGAAGGGGTAGCTCGAGCAGGCTGTGGCCACGTACGGAATATTGTGCGCCGCCGCGATCCTCGACATGTTCTTCTTCCAGGTGGCCTGCCCGATCGACTTGCTCCCGGACGGGGACGTGGTCGTCGCGGCCCCGAAGGGTGTCGAGCTGGAGCGCTGAATCCCCGTGTTCATATAGGCCTCGTTGTCGAAGCAGACGTACATGAAGTCTTTGTGCTGGCGCTCCAGCGCCCCGGAGAGGGCCTGGAGCCCGATGTCGGAGGTGCCGCCGTCTCCCGCCATTCCCACCGAGATTATCCTCTTTTTTGGAATCCTCCCCTTTCTCATCAGCGCCTTCAACCCCGCGTTCATGCCGGACGCCACAGCCGCGGCGTTCTCGAAGGCGACGTGAATCCAGGGGACATTCCACGATGTAAGGGGCAGCGGCGATGAGACGATCTCCATACAGCCGGTCGCGTTTGCGATTACGATGTCGTCCCCCAGCGCCTTAAGCACGTGTCTCACCGCCAGCGCCTCGGCACACCCCTGGCATGCCCTGTGTCCCTCGGCGAAATTCTCCTTCTGGTTAGTCAGATTCGGGGCGTAAACTCTGTATCTGTCAATCATTCCCTCACCCCCCATAAGTAGAATTCCTTCACGGTTCCATCCTTTATTGCGTTTATCGCCGTCTCGTACATACCAAAAAACTCCTCGGGCGGGACGTCCCTCCCGGAGAGGCCGCAGACAAAATCCACGATGTTCGGCGTATCCTTTAATTTATACATAGCGGCCTTTATCTGCTCCGCCAGAGGCCCGCAGACACCTCCCAGGGCGAGAAATCTCTCTATGACGAGGACGTTTTTAAACTTGGTAAGTGCGGACAGAATATCTTCCGTGGGGAAGGGCCTGAAGAGTCTGATCTTCACAAGACCCACCTTTACCCCCTTTTGCCGCATCGCATCCACAACCTCCATCCCCAGCTCGGAGAAGCTTCCTATCGTTACGAAGACCGTGGCGGCGTCGTCGGTCATATACTCCTCGACGGCCGTGTAGTGCCTGCCGGTCAGTTTTCCCCACTCCTCCCATACCTCCTTGATCACCGCCTCAGACTCCCTCAACGCAACGTCGTGGGCCATCTTCGTTTCGGTGAATATCTCCGGCATCGTAAAGGCTCCCATCGTAACGGGCCTGTCCGGATGCATAGTGTAGATCGGGTCAAACGGCGGGAGAAAACTATCTACGGTCTTTTGATCGACCGGCTCGAAAGGCTCGATGACGTGGCTCAAGATAAAGCCGTCCATGTTGACAATAACAGGCAAAAGCACCCTTCTGTCCTCGGCTATCCTGAATGCGCAGATGGTCTGGTCGAAGTCCTCCTGGCCGTTCTCCACGAATATCATTATCCAGCCGCAGTCCCTGTTCGCCATGATGTCGCTATGGTCGTTCCAGATGGTCAGCGGCGCCGAGACAGTCCTGTTGGCCACCGTCATCACCACCGGAAGCCTCATCGGCGCTACGGCGTAAAGGATCTCGCTCATTAGCTGAAGTCCCTGGGAGGCGGTGGCGGTGTATGTCCTCGCGCCGGCGGCGGAGCTCCCCGCGCAGGCGCTCATGGCGGAGTGCTCGCTCTCCACACAGATATACTCGGCGTCTAACTCCCCGTCGGCGACGAGCTCGGACAGGTGCTCGACTATGTGGGTCTGGGGAGTTATGGGATATGCGGCGATCACGTCGACGTTGGCGAGCTTGACCGCCTCCGAGACCATCAGGGAGACCTCCATCCCTATCCTATTAGTCATCTAATCCACCTCCTCGATCATCTCAATGCAGCCCGTAATGCACTCGTGGGCGCATATGCCGCATCCCTTGCAGTACTCGAGGTCGGCGACGAAGTAGTGATCGTACTTGATTTTTCTGCCGTCCTTGGCGGTAACGATAAACTCCCCCGCCCTCTTCTCTATGGCGTTGTCCGGACAGAAGTTCCAGCACACGCCGCATCTTATACATTTTTCCTGGTTCCACTGGGGCCTCTGGGACTTCCAGTCCCCCGTGTGGTACTCGATTGAGTTTCCCGGCTCGTCCACGACGTTGCCAACCGTCAAGTCCTTCCAGGTGTATTGATCCATCGGCTTTGCCAATCTTTAGACCTCCACTTTGGTTTCTTCTATAGCCCGTCTAAAAACCTTTATGTTCTTTTCGGCGATCCTGCCGAAGCGCTCTTTGAGAGGCCCTATCATCGACTCCTCATCGACGATATCCGTCGTGGCGACCATCGCCCCGAGCATGGTGGTGTTGGTTATGGGGAGATTCAATACCTCCCTTGCGATGGCTGATGCGTTGACAACGGCCACCCTCTTTGTGTAGCCGAACTGTTTTTTTATCTCCCCTATGCTTTTATGTGTGTTTATTATCACCAATCCGTCGTCCTTCAGGCCCGCCGTCGGGTCGATTATCTCCAAGAGCGACGGGTCGAGAACCACCGCCACGTCCGGTTTGTATATCTTCGACCTCAGCCTTATAGGCTTGTCGTCCACCCGGGCGAACGCCATGACCGGGGCGCCCCTCCTCTCGGGGCCGAAGTTCGGGAAGGCCTGGGCGTACTTGCCCTCCGAGATGGCGGCGTGGGCGACCATCTCGGCGGAGGTGACGGCCCCCTGCCCCCCCCTTCCGTGAAAAATTATCTCAATCACTTATTATCCTTATAAGCAGGGTAACTCTCTCGTATCACAATTAAAATTTTTCCCCCTCCCCCCCCTCTACCCATCTACTCCTATTCCCTTCGCTCCCTTCCCCCCATCCCCCCCTTTTTCTCCCCAACCCCGATCCACCTTTCGCAATGGAAATTACCCGTGTTGTATATCAAAAAAATTTTCCTTAATCAAGAAAAAATGAAAAAAAATTTGCGAAAATCCCTTCTCTAAAATTTTCTCCTGTTCGCCTAAAATCCCTTTCTTTTTGCTAAAATCTCTTTCTGTTTGATATTGCCTCGGAGAGTGTCTGCGGATCAAAATACTCCAGGTCCCCCCCGACAGGCACACCCCTGGCTATCCTTGTAATCATAACCGGCAGATCCTTAAGCCTCTCCTGAATGAAATGGGCCGTGGCCTCCCCCTCCTTGGTCGGATTCGTGGCGATGATCACCTCGGTGGCCTCCCCTCCTTTGACCCGCCTCCTCAACTCCTCGATCCGCAGCTCATCGGGGCCTATCCCCATTATCGGGGAGATCGCCCCGTGAAGGATGTGGTACCTCCCCTTGAAGACCACGCTCTTCTCTATCGCCATCATGTCTCTCGGGTCTTCCACAACGCAGATCTGGCCGTTTTCCCTCCTTTTGTCGGAACATATGATGCACGGGTCGGTGTTCGAGAAATTGTAGCAAATCGAGCAAACCTTGATCTTCTCCTTTACATCAACAATCGCGCCCGCCATCTTTCTGGCGTCCCTGTCGACCAAGGAGACGATGAAATAGGCGTAACGCTGGGCGGTCTTTTCTCCAACGCCCGGCAATCTCTTGAACTCTTCAATGAGGTTTCTTATCGGATCATCCATCGATTCAATATCGGACTATATTTTTATATTACAGATTAAGGCCTGGGATATTTATCCCGCCCGTTATCTTGAGCATCTCCTCTTTCACCATCTCCTGAGATTTCAAGAGCCCCTCGTTTACCGCCGCAAGCACCAGGTCCTGCAGCATCTCAACGTCCGCAGGATCTACGATATCTTTTTCTATGGTAATGGACAGAAGCTCCTGGCGGCCGTTCACAACCACTGTTACCATACCGCCCCCGGAGCTCGCCTCAATGGTCTTCGATGCCATCTCCTCCTGGATACGCATCATGTCCTGTTGCATCTTCTGGGCCTGCTTCATTATATCGCCAAACCCGCCGCCGCCCTGTCGTGACATTTTCTTCTCCTATAAATACTTTTTTCTCATTTCTTAACCGGGTCATACCCCTCAACCGTCACGCCGTCAAAAACATCGAATACATTTTTCACGGTCCCGGAATCGATCAAATCCCGATAGGGATTTACCTTTTCATGGGGCCCTTTACCGGATTCCCCCTCTTTACCTTTCGCCTCCACGCCCGAAATCCGAACCGCTATCTCCCTCTTGTAATATTCAGATAACTCCCTCTCGAGCTCCTTCACCTTCTCCGCCCCGGAGATTAGGCTCAGGGCAAGGCTCCCTTTGGGAAACGTTATGACAGCTATATCCCCCTCCAACTTAAAGGAGAGCTTATCCTTTAAATGAGAATAGATGAGGGAGTTTTTGACCTTCAAATGAGATATAAACTCCCCCACCCTCTCACCATCATCATCAATACCGTCCCCTTTTCCATCACCGCTCTCCCCCCCTACTTCTTCTGTGGATTCCTCAACTTCCTTTTTTTTTTCGCCACCGCCGACAGAAGGCAGGTGGTCGCCCTCGGGAAAGAGTTCGGAATAGGATATCCCCTCTTCCCTCCTATCCTCCCCGCCTCCCTTTGGCGCAGCGGTGCTGCCGAGCCTCTCCAAAATTTCATCGATAGACCTCATCTCGGAGAGCCGTGTCATCTTTATCAGCGTCAGCTCCAAGAGCGTCTTCGGGTCGCCGGCGTTCTTCATCTGATACTCTATGCCGAACAGCACGTTGAAAAGGAGGGTTATCCCGTCAACGCTGTTCGGCTCCCCTAGGCCCCTCACCTCCTCAAGCTCTTCTGTGGTCAGCTCATCCAGCCCGTAGCTGGGGGCGACCTTCACCACCAGGATGTTTCTCATCAGATCGAGGAACTCCCTGTAATAGTGGTTGATGTCGTATCCCTGGCCGTATACCTCGTTCAGTATCGACAGGCAAAGGGGCGCGTCCCTTTTCATCAGTGCGTCCGCCATCCTGAAGAGAAGCTCGCGATCGGTCAGCCCCAGGACCCCCCTGACGTCTTCCTCGGAGACCTTTTTCCCAGCAAAACCGACCACCTGATCCATGAGGCTCTGGGCGTCCCTCATGCTCCCTTCTGCTTCTCTTGCGATTATCGTGAGGGCTCCCTCCGTGATCTCTATTCCTTCATTTACCGCGATCTTTTTCAGGGAGTCGATGATCTCTGTGAGGCCCAGGCGCCTGAAGTCGAATCTCTGGACGCGGGATAGTATCGTCACGGGTATCTTGTGCGGCTCGGTAGTCGCAAAGATAAAAATGACGTGAGCGGGAGGCTCCTCCAATATCTTCAGGAGGGCGTTGAATGCATTTATCGAGAGCATGTGGACTTCATCGATGATGTATATGTTGTACCTGCCCGCCGACGGCAGATACCGGACGTTTTCCCTGAGCTCCCTGATGTCATCCACGCCGGTGTTCGACGCCCCGTCGATTTCGTAGACGTCGGTTACGCTCCCCTCGTTTATGCCGATGCACATCCTGCATTTGTTGCACGGATCCGGGGTCGGGCCCTCCACGCAGTTCAGTGCCTTTGCCATTATGCGAGCCATAGTGGTCTTGCCCACGCCCCTCGGTCCGCTGAAGAGATAGGCATGGGCGATCCTTCCGATTCCGATTGCGTTTTTCAGGGTTCTCGAAACGTGGTTTTGGCCCACTACTTCGTCAAAGGTCTGGGGGCGGTATTTTCTTGCTATTACAAGGTACGACATTCTTTATTTTTTACTATCACCGTTCATGTAATTTGAAAATTCCTCCACTTAAGATATTCATTTAAGTTTCTATATGGAATATCAGAATCTATTGCCCTTGCCATATCTTTAGTTAAATAGTTCATCCAATAATCATCAAATGTCCTTTTCCCGTATTTAACAAATGGGCTTTTCCCCTCTTTTAGAATTTCTATTTCTTTAACCGAACCAATGTTTTTTGTATTGCCACTTCCAGGGTGATCTGACGCTATTTTCCATTTCTCTTGAAAAAGAAAAGTGAAATTTCTAATTACGGACAAGATATTTTCTATATCTTCTAACTTATACGTCATTTCTTCATTCACTATTTCTTCTATTCTTTCGTATACAATCCCCAATACAAAATGTTCACTATAATCATTATAAGGAAAAACAATATTCTTTTTAGAATTCCTATGACGAAAGTATCCTGTAAAAGCACCAAGAGTAAATCCATTCACTAATTGATTGCTTATTCTATATGTACTCTTTAAATCAATCGCATACTTTTCACCTTCATTTGATAAGAATGTTATATCTGGATAATGGTTTTGATGTTCAGTAAATATTATTTCAAAATTGTTTCTTTTTGCAAAACTGGAAATAATAGGTAATAGTATTATTTCAATAATTTTTGACAGAACTTTAGTATCCAATGATACTGTATAAATATTTCGATATACATCGATAAATCCTTTAATAATCCAATCTCCATCTTTAGTGGCAATTTTATTTTTAAATTCAGAAAAATTTTCAACCATGATTTTTTTAAATTCTTCGCTTTTCACAAAAACACCATAATTAAAAACCAATTAATAAAATCTCTTGTGATTTTTCATTTTTTGACAAGACATATTTATAATTACCAAAGCGTTCTATTCTTACATTTCTTTTATATTTCTTCATAATAGTTTCTAATTCATTCTCTGAAGGTATACCGTCACTTCTATAAGAAACCACTAAAATGCTATCCTTAAACCTATAAAATAAATTATCAAAAGCACTATATATTTCTTTTCGATTAGTCCATTCATTTGGCCTCATTTTTAAACGTCTATGTTTTGATTTATAATCAATGTTCTTCCCCCAACTATCATATATCGTAAGACCCTCTAAAAAATGATAGAATCCATAATAATCTACCGCGACACCACGTTTTGATATATAAGGTGTATCTATATATACAAGATCGAAATCTGTCGGGACTTCTAATATATTAAGATTTAATGATTTATTATTCTTTCCATTGTCAAAAACTGCTTTGTTGGCTTCATTTACAAAATTGACAAACCAGAAATCAAAAGGCTTATCCCATGTTGTTTTATTGCCGAAAGATCTCTCAACTTCTGAATTACGTATATAAAGATTTTTTCTATGAAACAGATTATATGGTCTTTTTATAATACAAGCTTGGCATAATGCAAAAAAACCGGTTGCAAATTTATAAGGATCTTCAAATTCTTTTAGATTGGCAATTATTTTATCTATCCACACATTTTCTTCGTCATTGAAATATATATCAGAGAAGTTGTCTTGCACAAAAGTAGGATATTTTCTTTGCGGATGATAAGAAAGAATAAAATCTATTTCATTTTTTTCTAAAATAGTTTCGTTATTCTCTATTAGCGATAAACCAAAATAATAGTTAAATTTCAGCAAATCATTATATGTTACACATTTTCCTTCCTTCTTTAAATGGTATCCAACTACACCAGTACCTCCAAACGCATCAAGACAATTAGAAAACTCAAATTCTCTAATATTTTCAATTATCCATTCAACGATTTTCGCTTTACTCCCTTGATAACGTGTTGATGGAAACCTTACAAATGCGTCTTCAAAAAGAGGTTGTTGAGTAGCCATATTTCTATCTATATCAAAACTTCTTTTCATTTTTTTGTTAATTATCTATTTTTATTAATTTAAATAAATATCTCCATTTCATATTATTATATATTTTCAAGCCTTTTTAAGTAACGGATATTTGTGATAGCCAGGTTAACCTGCGGCACATAGAGAGGGTCCCTACCGCTGCTTCCTTCCGGACCTGACGGGGTTCGGGAGCATCTATTGCACAGGACCCGGCTATCACAGATATCCGCTCATCTAACTAAAGATATTTGATAAAATGGATATTCTCGACAACCCCCCGCCCTGGAAATTGAAATGGCGGAGAGGGTGGGGTTCGAACCCACGGTACGCTATTAACGTACACGCGATTTCCAGTCGCGCACCTTCAGCCGCTCGGCCACCTCTCCGCATAATATTTTTTCATCCGGGCCTGGTCTTTTCCCCCTATTCTCACAGCCTTTATTAATAGTTGGCGGAGAGGGTGGGATTCGAACCCACGTGGGAGCTGTTAACCCCCAAACCGATTTCGAGTCGGTCCCGTTACGACCACTTCGGTACCTCTCCCCTCTTACTTCTTACACCAAAATATACAAATAGCGTTATATCGCTTTTATTCCGCTCCCTTTTCCTTGGCTACCGCCTCTCTTTAAAAAAATCCTGTATCAGTCTCCGCGCCTCTTCCTCCAGAATTCCCCCCGTCACTTCGACCCGATGGTTTAGTCTTTCGTCCCCCAATATCTTATAGAGGGAATCCACCGCCCCGGCCTTGATGTCAGGCGCCCCGTATATCAGTTTTTTCAGCCTCGCCTGAATAATCGCCCCGGCGCACATGATGCAGGGCTCGATTGTCACATACAGTTCCGCGCCCTCAAGTCGGTAATTGTTTTTTCCGCCGATCCTCGAAACGGCATCCCTAATCGCCACTATCTCCGCGTGGGCGGTTGGGTCGCCGCCCCTCATATCCACCCCCTCCCCTCCCCCCCCATCAGCCCAACTTATGCACATCACGCTGTTTCTCCCCCTCCCGACAACGGCGCCGTTATAAACCACCACGGCTCCAACCGGGACCTCACCGCTTTTCAGGGCTTCCCTTGCCTCATCGAGGGCGATCCCCATAAAATACTCGTGATCCGACACTCTGCTTACGGGATTCCCCTTACACTCCCTCTTAAAGGTCAACATCGGGTTATTTTATCATGTTTTGTCTTTGTTTCAAGACAAATAATCATTTTTTTTTACATAACATTTCAAAAAGTGGTCCAGTCTCAAATTGAAATCAATGGAACCGACCGTACAAATTGCCTTCAGTGGTTAGAGCGATAATTCCCGCTATTATTTTAGTCCTTAAGTAAAAAAAAAATGATTTTTAACATGCTAAATGTAAGATTTTTCTTGATATGTTATACAAATAGTGTTAGCATTATACAATTTCGTGCTGGTAAAGCATACGAAAAATGTTGTTTAACTTTTATGGAGACGAAAATGAAAAAGATTTCAATGTTTTTGCTGATCCTCTTTTCCATCGCTTCTCTGCTTATGTTCACGGGCTGCAAGGCTTCTGAGGAAGTCACCGAGCCTACGGACGAGGCAGTGACCGAAGAGACGACGCCTTCAGAGGAAGTCACGCCGTCAGAGGAAGCAACGCCCCCCGCAGAGACCGAAACAGAGACCGAAGCTGAATAGCAAAAACGCGGTTTTTATATTATCATTGGATAATATAATCTGATAGGTTGAAGAAGTCCTTAATTGGGCTAATGAACCCGATCCAAATCTGGATCGGGTTTATTTTTTTCGGGGGGAAGCTGACAGCCTTTTCGTGTTACATAGATAAAGGGCAGGTGAAAAAATATATGAATAAAAAAAGGATTCCACCAAATCGTGAAATCCCAGTTATTATCAATACTCTTTATATTCCTGGTGCCTGGGGCCGGAATCGAACCGGCACGGGGATAACCCCGAGGGATTTTAAGTCCCTTGCGTCTACCAATTCCGCCACCCAGGCTTTTTGGCAATTTTTTTATCTATCTTTTAATTGAAATCTCCTAAAAGCGTTGCCTGCCTGAACACCTCAAAAAAAAGCGCCCGACCCCCCCCCAAATACTCCCGACCCACAAACATTCCCGACCCTCCAAATACTCCCGACCCTCCAAATACTCCCGACCATCTAAACATTCCCAGCCACCCAAACATTCCCGACCCACAAACATTCCCGACCCCCCAAGTTGGAGGCGGCACCCGGACTCGAACCGGGGATAAAGGTTTTGCAGACCTCTGCCTTAGCCACTTGGCTATGCCGCCCGATATTTAATGGAGCGGGAAACGAGATTTGAACTCGCGACCCTCGCCTTGGCAAGGCGATGCTCTACCACTGAGCTATTCCCGCTCGATCTGTGCAATGAAGGTTAAGAATTTATCAAAAAAAAGTTTTTTTGTCAAGCAGATATGTTGTTAAAATTTGTCATTTTTCATTTAGTGCCCGCTCAAGGGTCCTGATCTGTCGTCCATACTCCTTGTTTTCGGGATCGTACTTCTGGGCCAGCCTGAAGTGTTTCAGGGCGTCTTCATACTCGCCCATTTTATAGTATATCCAGCCTATCAGGTGGAAGTATCTCGGATTTTTTTCGTCCAAGCTCAACGCCTTTTCGGCGTTTTTCAGGGCTTTTCCTAATTCATCCTCTTTGGTGGAGTAGATCTTTCCAAGTCCGAAGTAGACCCTGGGGTCTTTTTTGTCGAACTCTTTGGCTTTCAGGAAGTTTTTCTCCGATCTATCAAAGTCGTTGAAGTGGCCGTACGAGACGCCTAGACCGTAGTAGGCCTCAAAGGCATACTCCGGCTCGTCGACCAGCTTTGTATACTGGAGTATGGCCTTCTGGAACATCCCCGCCTGCCCGTAGAGATTGCCGAGATAGAGCGCCACTTCCGGATTCCACACATCTCCGAGGATGTATGCGGCCGTCTCCGCCTCGAGGACCGCTTTTTGGATAAATCCCTCGGCCTCGTAAGTTTTAGCGAGGTAGTAGTGAGAGTATGGGTGATTGGAATCGAGCTCGACGGCTTTTTCAAGGTATTTTTTTGCGTCATTGATATTTCCGAGCTTCAGGTTGACCACCCCGAGGTAGAAGTTCGTCGAAGCGCCCTCTTTGGCGACAACTATCGTCTTCTCCAGAAGCTTTTTCGCCCTCTCGTACTTACCCGCCACAATATAAGCCCATGAGAGGTTGTTGGAGATGAGGACGTTTCCCGGGGAGACCTTCAGCGCCTCGAGGTATTTCAGAATCGCGTTTTCTGTGTCCCCCTTTATGAGATAGAAATTTGCCTCGTTGTTCATGGCGAAAGCGGGATTTCCCTCCCCAAGGACGTACATCTCGTAGGCTTCTCGCATCTTGGGCGTGTCCTCACCCGTCACCGCCCTATCATCCTTTCCAAACAGCAAAATCGGAATGGAAATAAGTACGGCTACAATAAATACGGTCTTTATTTTTTTCAATTTTTTAACTCCTTTTTAAGTCCCGAGGATGAACTTTTTACCTGACTCGATTATCCTTTCGAGCTCCTTGTCGTCCTCTGCCTCGGCGTAGATACGAACGACCGGCTCTGTTCCCGATTTCCTGAAGAGTATCCAGGAGCCGTCTTCCAGGATATATTTTGTTCCGTCGATGGTATTTTTTTCTTTTATCTTTATATCGGCAAAATCTTTGGGGTCTGTCTTCATCTTTTCCGGGAAGGCTAGGTCGAGGGCCTCGGTCAACATCAGGTTTACGCGACGGGTCTTGAACGTCCCAACCCTTTTGTAGAGCTCATCGAGGAGCTCCTTTATCGATTTATTCTCCCTGGCTACCATCTCGAGGGTCAAGAGGCAGGCCAGGATGCCGTCCTTTTCCGGGAGGTGGCCCTTGATCGAGAAGCCGGCGCTCTCCTCCCCCCCACCGACCACCTCGCCCCCAGAGATATACTCGCCGATGTATTTGAACCCCACGGGTGTCTCGTAGCATTTCACGCCGTGGTACTTGGACACGGCGTCGATCAGGTGGGTCGTGGCGACTGTCCTCGCGACCCCCCCCTCGAATTTTCTTACTCTGATCAGGTAGTCCAACAAGAGGGCGATGATGTAGTTCGGCTCTATGAACGTCCCGTCGAAATCGAGGATTCCGAAGCGGTCGGCGTCGCCGTCGGTGGCTAGTCCCAGGCTGATTTTTTTGTCGTTTTTCACCAGCCGGGAAAGCTCATTAAGCTTCTCCTCCGATGGATCGGGACCCCCGCCCCCGAAGTAGGGATCGACCTCGTTGTGGATAACGGCTGTGTCTATTCCGTTTTCCGAAAGCGCCCGGTCGAGGTAACCTTTGCCCGTGGCGAAGAGGGGGTCGTAGGCCACTTTTTTCCCCCACTTCTTTATCACGGCGAAGTCTATCTTTCGATTCAGCTCATCGAGGTAATCGGGCCTCAGGTCGACGTCCGTCCAGAGGCCTTTCGATCTCGCCTCCTCCTCGGCCATCTCCTTGAATTTGCCTGTGCCCACCACCTCGTTTGCCCGATCCTCGATCCATTTCGTGGTCTCGGGGAGGGCCGGCCCCCCCCACTTCGGGGAGTACTTTATGCCGTTGTAGTCGTAGGGGTTGTGACTTGCGGTTATGTTTATTGCGCCGGCGGCCTTTCCGGATACGATGCCAAAGGCTATTGTGGGCGTAGGCACCGCCTCTCTTGAAAAAAGGACTCTTACTCCGTTTCCGACCACCACCCGGGCCGCATACTCGGCGAACCTTTCACCCAGGAAGCGGGAGTCGTAACCGACGATCAGTCCCTCCTTCTCCTCCTTTTCTCTGATCACGTATTCCGCGATCGCCTGGGCCACGCACCTTACGTTGAAGCCGGTGTAGTCATCCGCGATTACCCCCCTCCATCCGGAGGTGCCGAATTTTATGGCCATATCAAATCCTTATGCAAATCCTTATATCTTCAACAGGTAGTCAAATCCCGCCTTGAAAAAGTAGACGGAAAAAAACATCATCAAAACGCCGCACACCCCGACTACCCCCCTGTATACCTTGTCCGAAAAGAACTTTTTCCCGTAGCTTACCGATGACGAGATGAAGGTGTACCACGCAAAATCCGCGAGGATGTGTCCGACGAAAAAGGTGACGATGCCCAGGGCGCCAAACTTCATCGACATAAAAGTATACGCAAGGCCGATAGTAAACCACCATATGACCCAGTAGGGATTCACGAGGCTGACGACAATCCCGGACAGCACTGGGTTTTTCAGAAACCTCGATAGACTGCTATTCTTAAGCCTCTCCTCTTCTCCCATGAGTGTGATCGTCTTTACGCTCCTTATCATGCCGATCCCCATCCAGAGGAGAACGGCGCTTCCGATGAAGGCCACTCCGGACAGGATTTTGTCCTCCTTGAAAAATTCCCCGAGGCCAACCAGGATCAAGATCACGACGACGAGCTCCAGTATTCCGTGCCCGACGATGAGGAGCGGACCTACCCAGCTCCCCTTCTTGGCGCTCTCGGTTATCGTGACCGTAAGGAGGGGCCCGGGGATTATTGCCCCGGAGAGGGCGACTATAAAGGAGGTTACGAAAATCCCCGCATATATTCCGACATGTTCAAGCATAGACATAGACTATATCATTCTATCTACGAGACCGTCAAGAGATAAAAAACTTTGACAACCCTCATACGATTGTGTTACCATCTTTTTTCTTTGAAACCGCGAGCCTTAAAAAATGACCGGAGAGAAAACAAGGCGAAATCCCTTTCCGACGGTCGATATTATCATCGAGCTTGAGGGGAGGGAAGGGGCGATCGTCCTAATAGAGAGGAAAAACCCCCCCCACGGCTGGGCGCTCCCTGGCGGCTTTGTCGACTGGGGGGAGTCCCTTGAGGACGCGGCGGTTCGAGAGGCGCTGGAGGAAACTTCCCTCGATGTTGAGCTTATGAGGCAGTTTCACGCCTACTCTTTACCCGACAGGGACCCGAGGCACCACTCTATCACGATGGTTTTTATCGCCCAGGCTAAGGGGGAGCCGAGGGCCGCCGACGACGCAAAGAATATCGGCGTCTTCACCGAAAACACTTTACCCTCCCCCATCGCCTTCGACCACGCGGATATATTGAGGGACTATTTCTCCGGCAGATATTGAGGCGGGGGTCACCGGGATATTTTAGATGGAGGGTGGGTGGATTGTTTTGGTGGATTGCTTGGTTGATCTAATTGGTTGATTAGGATGGTTTTTTAGGTTTGTGGACTTACTAAGTCGATTGGTTGAGTATAATATATGAGTAATTTTGTCAATATAGATTCAGGAAAAATCCTGAAGGCCATTTTGAAAAACGGGGGCGAGTACGCGGACATCTATTGCCAGAGGAGCTACGCCACCTCGATAATCTGCGAAGACGACAAGATAGAAAAGGTCATCTCCGGAAGGGACTTAGGGGTGGGCCTGAGGCTCATCAAGAACCACAGGACGGCCTACGCCTACACCAACGATACGGAGGAGGCCGCTCTTCTTTCAATTGCGGACGACCTCTCCGGCGCACTATCAAAGGCAGGAAACTCCCCCGGGGACATTACGCTTGAGGCCCTTAAACCCTGCTTTTCCCAAAAGATAAAGATCGACCCCGCCGATGTGGATATAGAGAGGAAGATCGGGGCGGTGGTCGAGGCTAACGAGGCGGCGCGGGGCGAGAAGCAGGTCTCCCAGGTAAAGGTCGTCTACAGGGACGGCACGAATGAGATATTAACGGCGAACTCCTTTGGCAGCGTGACCAACGAGAAAAGAACAGGCTCCGTCTTTCTGGCCCAGGTCGTGGTTACGGACGGAGAGAGCATCCAGACCGGCTACGAGCCGATCGGCGGGGCGGTGGGCTTCGAGCTATTCGACGAGAGGTCGCCCGCGGAGGTGGCGCTCATCGCCGCGAACAGGGCCAGGCTTATGCTGAAGGCGGACCGCGCCCCAGGCGGCACGATGACCGTCGTCCTCTCCTCCGAGGCGGGGGGGACGATGATCCACGAGGCGGTGGGACACGGCCTCGAGGCGGACCTGGCGTCTAAGAAGCTCTCGGTCTACTCGGGGAGGCTCGGGGAAAAGGTCGCCTCCGAGCTGATCACGGTAATCGACGACTCCACCATCCCGAACAAGCGTGGGTCGTTTCTATTCGACGACGAGGGAACGCCCTCAAGCAAGACGATCCTCGTGGACGGGGGCACGCTCGTAAGCTTCATGTACGACAACCTCTCTGCGATAAGGGAGGGGAAAGAATCCACCGGAAACGGGAGGAGGGAGTCCTACAGGCAGAAGCCGATCCCGAGGATGACCAATACAATGATCGCTCCCGGGAAATCCGATCCGAAGGAGATACTGTCTTCGGTTAACAGGGGTCTCCTTGTAAAGAAGATGGGGGGCGGACAGGTCAACACAGTGAACGGCCAGTTCGTCTTTGAGGTTTCGGAGGGCTACATGATCGAGGGGGGAGTGGTGGGGCCGCCGGTTAGGGGGGCAATCCTCACAGGGAGCGGCCCACAGGTTCTGATGGAGATAGACATGGTCGGAAACGACCTCGGATACGGAATCGGCACCTGCGGGAAGGACGGACAGGGGGTGCCGGTCTCCGACGCCCAGCCTACCCTAAGGATTCCAAGCATCACGCTCGGGGGCAAAGTTTAAATTTAGAATTGTATTGAGGAGAACTCCAAAATGAACCCGGACATCCTTACAGACAAAAAAGTTATTATAACAGCGGCCATAACCGGGGGGATCCACGGAAAGCCGATGAACCCGAACATCCCGGAGCAGCCGGAGGAGCAGGCCCAGGCGGCGCTCGACTGTTACAACGCTGGGGCGGCGGTGCTCCACCTCCACGTGAGGGGGCCGGACGGCTTCAACACGGCCGATCTGAACATATACAACAAGGCGCTCAGTCTGATCGGGGAGAAGTCTCCCATCATCCGCCAGATAGGAAACGGCATCGGCGCCTACATCGACGAGAAGGGAGAGATCAGGGTTGCCAACCTTGATCAGCGCCTCGGACTCCTCACCATTTCGCCCCAGGCGGAGATGCACACCATAAACGCGGGGACATTCGAGTTCAGGACAAAGTACGGCTCCAGCACGTTCGAAAATCCCCTCTGGTTCAACGAGAAGTACGTCACGGGCCTAAACGAGCAGGGGATAGGGGTCGAGGTGGAGGTCTACGACATAAGCCACATCGCAAACATCATGGAGCTTGTGGAGAAGGGGATACTGAAGACGCCCGTACACTTCAGCTTCGTCATGGGTATCATGGGGGGGATACCGCCCGACCCGAGACACATAATGACGCTCCTTAATGAAATTCCGGAAGGCTCCACCTGGCAGGTCATAACGATCGGGAGGTACCAGCTGAGGATGACGGTCATGGCGATGACCATGGGAGGAAACATCAGGACGGGGATGGAGGACAACATCTACTACTCCCGGGGGGTTTTGGCTGAGAGCAACGCCCAGCTCGTGGAAAGGATGGTGAGAATCGCAAGGGATCTCGGCAGGGAGCCGGCCACGGTGGAGGAGGCGAAGGTCATGCTCGGATTGAAGTAGCCTCAACCCATCGGTCGCCTGTAGGAATCGAGAGGGGGCGGGATTAACGACTACGGCGGGGATTTTGGTGATTTCATATCGATACTGAGGCTTAACCACATCGTTTTATCTTTGCGTCTAATTATCTACTTTTACAAGGGGCTTAAGCCCCTTGTCTTTCGCAACTATTTTAAGTTTGCACCTCGGAGGAGATTGAGTCACGGCGGTTGTTTTACAGCCTCTACTAATGTCGCCGACCGCGTTTTTCTAATTTGAGAGGCGCCATACGCCGCCGGTTATTGAGAAGACCGAAAGGGTTTTTAAGCCTGCCGTCCCTACCTTCGAGATTTCCCGTAGTTTGTACCTTTTAAAAAGAAGTGATTCCGACGACCTTTCACCAATAAAAAACCGGCCATGACGCCGGATGTTTGGATATTTAAAAATTTTATAAACCAACTGCCCCCCTCCCTAAAATGCCGGCCCAATCGGCGGTCGGCCCCGTGCCTCCGTAATGTGGTAGCACCCCAAAGAATTCATGTTACAGCTTGCAGCGTAATAAAGCCCTGATCTCCTTTTACGATCACCCCGCTCCCATTCCCACTACACTCATTACACCACTATCCCGATTTTACGCTCATCAAGTATTAAAGCATTGAAAACACAAAACCGCCTGAGGTAAAAGATGGATGAAAAGCTCCATACTTTGTCACAGACGGCTTTTTCACAAACCAACCTTCAGAAGGCAAAGGCAAAAGGCGGATGAAAAGACTCCCTACTTATCTTTTCCGTTCCCAAGGATAACGAGGGCGTCTACGGCGATCGGCTTGTCTCCCAGGATGATTAACGGATTTATATCTATCTCCTTCACCGCCTCGTGCTCCAGGCCTATCTTTCCGACGCTGATGAGGGCCTCGGCGAGGAGCTTTTTATTTACGGCAGGCTTTCCCCTGAACTCATCGAGGATCTTCTTGGCACTTATCTCTTCCATCATCTGCATTGCGTCGTACTCCGTGAGGGGCGCAACCCGAAACGAGACATCCTTCAGGATCTCGGTATATATTCCGCCGAGGCCGAACATGACGCAGGGGCCGAACTGGGGATCGCGGGTGAGTCCTATAACGAGCTCCCGCTGTCCCTTTATCATCTCCTGAACGAGTATCCCGCCCTTCGGCACGACGCCCGTCTTCATGATCCTGTCGTAGGCCGCTCTGACCTCGTCGTCGTTTGACAGGTTCAGCTCGACGACATTCATCTCCGTCTTGTGGGTAAGCTCCGGGGAGTTCCCTTTAAGCACCACCGGGTATCCTATCTCCTTTGCGATCTTTATCGCCTCCTCAGGGGAAGACGCCAGCTCCTCCTTCGTTACGGTTATCCCGTACGATTTCAGAAACAGCTTCGACTCATGCTCCGAGAGGCTCTTTTGGCCCTCTTTGACGGCCTTCTTAATGATGTCCATCCTTGATCCTCAACTATTCTCAAATGATTTAAAACGGGGGGGCTTTTAAACAAAGCCCCCCATTACTTTTTACAGTCGATCCATTTGCCGCAATTATTTTGCCAGCTTCTTGTTTATCTCGATGAGGAGCTCTTTGGCCTCCGCAACGTCTTCCTTGTCGTTGGCGGTCTTCGGCTTTGCCGTGGCAATCATGTGCTCGATATACTTCTTTGCGGTGGCGTAATCTTTCTTCTTGTAATAGGTCTTGCCGAGGTACAAATTCGCCGTCATATCGTCGGGTTCGTATCCCAGTTTCTTCTTGCAGAGGGTGATGCACTTGTCAAGATCGCCTCCGGGGACCTCGTACTCGATGGCGCCGAGGACCGTGTATGCGGAGCCGTCCTCAAAGCCGGGGTCTTTTGCAATAACGTTGTTGCACGCCTTTTTCATCGGCTTTACAAGGAAAAGGCTCTTCAGCACGCCCTTGAGCTTCCCGTACTGACCCGCGTTCAAGGCATACCAGTAGTTGGTGCCGGGAACGGTGGAGCCGGCGTTAATGTAAGCTTCTACGGCCTTGAAGGACTTCTCGAAAATAGCCTTTCTCGTTTCCTTGTTTGTCGTCCTTACTCCAATCTGATAAGAAGCCCTGGAAAACTTCCACGTAGCCTCCTCGTCCTTTCCGATCAGCGGCTCCAGGAGCGTCTTTGCCTCTTTATATGACGCCAAGGTTCCGGCATCATATAACTCGTCCGCTTTGGCTATTATTTCTTTGTTATCCTCGGCAAACGCCGGGACACAACAAATGCCTATAATCAGGGCCAGAGACAGTAAAACAGCAACTTTTTTCATAAGGTCCTCCTTCTTATTGAAAAAATTATATAACTTTGTACTGTATCTATCACAGAAGATTATCATTTACAAGCTTTTTTTCAGTCAAAACGATTCATTGAAAAGGTGGTGTAAACCTGGATTTACATCTGCGATCCGATTCTATTTAATTACGACATTTTCTCTTTTACCTTTTCAAGGAGCTCCTTCGCCTCTTCCATATCCTTTTTTTCGTCCTTAGTAACGGCCTTGCAATTGTTCAATACGTGTTCGAGCCTCTCCTTGGCTTTAGGATATTCCTTCATCTTGTAATACGCCCTTGCCAGATACATGTTGGGAACGATTGCGTTCGGATCGTACTTCAGGGCCTTAGTGCAGTAGTCGATGGTAAGCTTTTTGTCTCCCCCGGGGACCTCGTACTCAATGGCGCCCAGGATGGTAAGGGCCGCCCCGTCCTCGTATCCGGGATTCTGCTTGATTACCTCTTTACAGGCGTTCTTCATCGGCTTGACAAGAAACAGCGTCTTTACAACGCCCTTGATCTTTCCGTACTTCCCGGCGCAGAGGGCAAACCAGTAGTTTGTCCCTATATTCTTGGAGCCGTTGTTGAAGTAGGGCTCGACCGCCTTATAGGCCTTCTCAAACATCTTCTCCTGTGTCGCTGCATCCGTCAGACGAACCGCGGTGCTGTAGGTGGCCCTGGCGTACCTCCATGTTGCATCTTCGTTCTTTCCGATGTAAGGCTCCATAAGCTTCGCCGCCGCCTTATAGGATGCGACATCCCCCTTGTCATAAAGGGTGTCCGCCTCGGCAATATCCGCCGCTACGTCCGCGGCCAGGGCCGAAAATGAGAAGGCAAAAACCAACATGAATGTGAAAAACAGGATAGCTATCTTCTTCATTGAGTCCTCCCTAAAAAAATCTGAAACAGGTTATTAATGGATAATTTAACATTATAGCTGAAATTTATCAAGAGATTTTTCATCTGTATAACATTATCTCCCCAAATAAAGCCTCTTGCCCAAGAATTCATCCTGACCCGTGTCAATTATCGCCTTGTACACACGATCAATATCGTACGGGAAGCGGTGAAACTCGACTCTCTTCTCCTCCTCGTCAAATATGAGGAAGGCGGCCCTGGGATCGCCGTCCCTGGGCTGGCCGATGCTCCCCGGATTTATCAGATACTGAACTTCATCTTCGATATTTATCGTATCCCCTTCAAGGAAAGAGACCTCTTTCGATTTGAGTGAATAAGCCGCCACAACATGGGTGTGCCCGAAAAAACAGAGAGACACCCCGAACTGCTCCGTCATAAATTCCATGTTATAGATGGCCGAATCGGCCGAGAAAATATACTCGTTCGGATTCGACGGAGAGCCGTGAACCAGGACAATTTGATTATTCACGAGCAGTCTCTCCGGGAGTTTGGAGAGCCAGTCCCGTTTGTCCCCGCTCAGGGCCTCTCTCGTCCAGAGTATCGCCCTTTTCGCGGCGAGGTTGAAATGATCCGGCTCCTCGATCCCGGACGCCACCCTGTCGTGGTTGCCCATGATGGTCGGGATACCTCCTTCCCTCACCATCCCGACACACTCGTTCGGCCAGGGATTGTAGCCCACGAGATCGCCGAGACACAGGGTCCTGTCGATCTTCAGCTTGTCTATATGATCAAAAAAAACCTTAAGGGCTGGAAGGTTGCCGTGGACATCGGATATTACCGCAATTCTCATAAAAAGTCCCTTTTACCTTTGACACAGCCTTGAATCACTCCGCATTCCATTTAAAAGTCCCGGATTCCACATGACCATCGCACCTACATTAAAACCGTCTCTATGTATATAATGCCAAAAGCGATTCTGATCAGATCAAATCGGAGAGGCCGAGGGACTCAACCGCCTCCTTCGTCGGACGGCCCGTCTCCCCCTCCCAGTTGAGATCCTCGTAAAACAACCTTACCAGCTCGGCGAACTTGTCCCCGTCGATGGCAAGCTTCCCCTTGTAAGGTCCATCGGCCATCTTCTCGTAAAACTTCTTGGGGAGGGTATCGTCTTTTTCGGTGAATCCCTCCCTGAAGTTGTATATCCTCGACATCGTTAGCGACCTCTCGCCGCACTTCAGAAGCTCCTCGAAGTCGGTATCCCATCCCGTTATCGCGTTTATCATATCCAGAAACGTTTCGATATCCATCGGGCCTCTGGGGGCGAAGCCGAAGCAGCAGCACCCTATCACGTCTATCATTCTATAATAGCGGTTTAAAATGGCGAAGTTTTTCACCTTCGTCTTTGTCATATCGAAAAGCCCCGTCGGCTCTTTGATTCCCAGCCTCCTTGCGTTATTAAACGACCAAGACTCGGAATCGGTAAAAAATCCGTCGTGGGGGGCGACCATGTGGTCGATCCCTATGTCCGATGTGGCGTAGGCGATTCCGACGCTGATTTTTGTCCTCGGGTCGTGCATTGGGGCCTCCTGCCCCTTGACGGTGAGTGTAAACTTCTCCGAGCCTCTCCCTATCTTCTCCGCCATCCTTGCTGTGCCCTCCGCCATCAGGTCGCCGAAGCCCTCCCTTTTCGCTATAAGCTCTATCGCCTTCAGGAACGAATCGGCGTCCCCGAACCTGAGCCTGAGACCCCCCGTGTCCTCCTCCGTAATAATCCCCTCCTCGAAGCACTTCGCCGCAAAGGAGATTGTCATGCCCAGGGAGATTGTGTCAAGCCCGTAGTGATTGGCAAGCTCGTTTCCCTTGGCGACCACGTTCAGGTCGTCTATCCCCATGTTCGACCCCAGCGCCCCGATAGTCTCGTACTCCGGCCCGCCGTATTCGGAATTCACCGAGAACCTCTCGTCCTTTACATCGACGACCCTCTTGCATCTGATAGGACAGGCGTAACACCCCTTCCTCCCGATCAACAGCTTCTCGTTGTATACGTCGGCAAAGAGGTTCTCGACCCCCTCAAAGACCCCGGTATCCCAGTTCCGGGTGGGGAGCGCCCCGAATCCGGCGAGGGCCTCCACAGTCGCAGTAGTGCCGTATTCAAAGAGGGTGTTTCCGAGGCTGTTTTCCTTGAAACTCTTCGCGAACTCCCGGGCGATACCTTTTAGCCTCTTCTCGTCGAAGACCATTAGCTTTCCCGACCCTCTTACCGCCACAGCCTTCAGATTCTTGCTCCCCATGACGGCGCCCAGGCCGTTCCTGCCGTTGTAGTGGCCGAGCTCGTTTCCGACGTTGGCGAACCTGACCAGGTTTTCCCCGGCCGGTCCGATAATCGCGATCCTGGCCCTCTTTTCCCCCACCTCCTCCTTTATCAGATTCTGTGCCTCGTATGTCCCGAGGCCCCAGACTTTCCCCGCGTCTTTTATCTCGACGGCGTCGTCCTTAATCCAAATATAGACCGGCTTTTTCGCCCTACCCTCCACTATCAGGGCGTCGTACCCGGCAAACTTGAGCTCCGGCCCCCAGAAGCCGCCCGCCTCCGAGGCCCCGAGGCCCCCCGTCAGCGGGGACTTCGTGACGACGGTATACCTCGGTATTGCGGGGCCGGAGTTTCCGGTGAGCGCCCCGGTCGCGAAAATGATCGGGATCTCTTCGGATAAGGGATCGAGGCCCGGGGCTGTCTCCCTCAATAGGTAATAAAGGGCGAGGCTCCTCCCGCCGAGGTATTTCCTGATGAAGCCGTCTTCGAGACTCTCCACTCTGCTTGTTTCTTCGGTAAGATTTACCCGCAATACTTTATTCAAGTATCCCCCGTTCATAAACGTCTATCCCCCTGCGGAGATAGGATAGAAATCCACCTCATCGCCATCTGAAACGGTATCATTGAAAGTTCGGGAAGATTCCATGGGAGTGCCGTTGATTAGGACCTGGCCCACCTCTCCCTTTGGAATTCTCATGGTATGCAGAATATCTTCGACGCTCTTGACGTCCTCGAACGCAAGCTCGATCCTCTTTGCTCCGCCCGTGTGCTGCTTTAGGCCGCCAAAAAGCCTGACGTTTATCATCGATAAGCTTTGACAAATATATTCGATTCCATCGAAAGCTTCACACCGAGAAATGATCGACCGATATATTCGATCCCCTCGAAAACTTCACGCCGAGGAGTGATCGATCATAATCAATAGATTCACAAGGCCTTTTTAATCTTTTCGGTGACCGTCTCGATAAACGCCTCGACCCTGGTCTTGGTCTGCTCCTCTGAAAAGACCCTGTCGTCCGTCTGGTCGGCCTCGATGATTATGGTCGGGATGTCCAACTCCTCCTGGATGGTCCTCGCCATGTCGAACTGCCCCAGGGAATAGGGCTTGCAGGACCGGTTGGAGTGGATGACAAAGCCGTCGGCGGAAAACCTCTTGATCAGCCCCTTCACCTCTTTGATCATCTGCTGAAAATCTATGTTGAGATACGCCTTATGCAGGGCGTTTCCAAGGCCCTTTACCGGATCGTCCCCCTCGATCTTCGTCCTGGCCCAGGCGTTTGTATAGGTATCCGCAACAAGGCACGCCCCGTGGGAGGCGAAAAGCTCGGAGAGGTCTCTGAGACGCGTCCATATCGGGATGTTGTCCCAGAGGAGCCTGATCTTTTCGTTAGGGACCGCGGCTATATTATCCTCCACCCTCTGCTTGAGCTCGGCCAATAGCTTTCTATAAAACTCGTTGCACTCCTTGGTTCCCCTGAGGGTCACTATCGGTGCGATAAAAAAGAATGCGTCGAAACAGCTCATTGGCGCGGGCCTGTTTTCGCAGGTGGCCAGGATATCCTCCCAGAGGTAGAGGCCCTCGAGGGCCGTCTCCGCCACCTCCTTAAAGCGGTCGTGGTCGAACTTCTTGCCGCAGTTCACCTCCAGAAAGGAGATCAACTCCCTCATCTGGGCCTCGACGTACTCGGAGCTTTGCTTGGTTATCTTGCCGTGGATGAAGGGTGTGTCGAGAAGAAAGAGGGGCACATCGAAAAATCTCGACAGAATCTCGTACCATTTCGTCACCGTGCCGCATATGTTGTTTGCCGCCACAAGGAAATCGGGTTTCGGCAGCGCCCCGGGGATGGGGCTTTTCTTCGTCACGGCGCTCCCTATATCTCCCCTGAAATATGAGCAGAGGTCCCTCGAATAACCCATCTCTTCGGCCACCTCGCACATCTCGATGCTCATCTTCGAAGCCCCCAGCATGGCGCTGTGGTTTTCCGGGTATATGGGGATAACGTCCATGGCGTGAAGCGGCTCCACAGGCCCGCCGCTCGTTATCCAGGCGATCTTCTTGGAGCCGTCTATCTCGGCTGTCTTCGCCTCCGTGTAATAGGCGGTCATAAGCTCACGCATATCTTTCGCCGTTTTGAATTTCCTCTTTTCCCTCTCGGGATCTTTTACCTTTTTATCTTCAGCCACGGCTTCCTCCTATCTGTTATCTCGAATCATCTCGACAAAGGCCTCTATCCTCGTCCTAAGCTGCCCCAACGCGGGGTTGTCCATCTCGGTCTCTATCAGGATATGGGGTATCTTAACCTCATCCAAAGACTTCATCAGACGGGGATAATCGAAGGAATGGGGATCGCAGAATTTCAAGAAGAGGAATACCACCCCCTCGGCCTTTACCTCTCTGGCCAGGCTTTTTAGGAACTCCCCCCTGTCAAAATCGGGATTGTGCTTCGCCGCGCAGATCGGCCTCTTTATAATCCTGTCGGCGATAGCCTCTATTGGGCCGAGATCGTCCCCCTTCTTTTCATCGACATTAGTCACGAAGTAGCGGTAGCCGGTACACATGTCGTCTCCCACCACATAGGCGCCCGCCTTCTCGACAAAATCGAGTATCTCCGGAAAGACGCAGAGGTTTCCCGAAAATATCACGCGGGGGGCATCCTCGTCTTTTGCCCCCTTATCGAGGTCGGCAAGAAGCTCCGCCATCAAGCGATTGTGTTCCTCAACCGGCATGTACATCGCCGCCTTGACGCAATTGTTCACGTCCCTCGCCGTTATCGATTTCGGGGCCTCGTTCTTGATCCTGTAGAGACGGGAGAGGTTGTCCCTCATCTCGTTATATACTTTTATGCTTTCTCTCAGCTTTTTATCGGAGACGGTCGTCGAGAAGTGCTCATCGAGGGACTTTCTGAAAGCCCCGAGCTCCTCGATCAGATACTTCTTTGCGCTCTCGGTGTTGAGCTTAACGGGAAGGACGACGTCTGCATGGTAGTCGATTTTCGCGTTTACCTTCCATATGTCGGAGAGGCGCTGGATCGAATCGCAGGTGTGGGGAAAGACCGTGCCGTCGACAAAGTCGAGCTTTCCCAGAAGCGCCAAGTCGAGCCCCGTCCGGATAAGCGAGCACGAGTAGCTCTGCAGGTGACCGTCGGCCCTCTCTACGGCCTTATTCTCGCCGATGATCCTGAAGGGGATTGCGCCTGCGGCGTGAATCATCTCCTCAGGGGTGTATGTACAGAAATAGCCGACGACCGGCTTTTTCTCCTTCTCCTTGTATTCCTTTATCGATCCCAAGGGATCACTGACAACACCCTCGAACGTCTTTAGAACCTCGTCTCTCCCCATATAGCACCTCTTCATTTACTACGGTCAAATCTAATCGAACACCCGCCAACCTTGCGAATCACCTCCGCGACCCGCTCCACCCTGCCTGAATCTAAGAAACATCAATTCCCCTTTCCCGCCCGACAACTCCTGACAATATTTAATCCTCACTCATCATCCTAAAATAATATCGGCAATCAAAACTCCCGATCATACCCCAACTAAGAATTCCCGCCCGCCATTCCACTCCAATATTCCTGCCCTTCCCACCCTGTGTAAAATTTTTGCCCGACCCCCCTCCAAGAATATATACCCGACCCCCACACTAACATTTGCGCCAACCTCCCGTTCAACGATTACACTCACCACCCCCCAATTAACATCTGTGCCAACCACCCGTTAAATTCTTTACCGGCCCCTCACAGGGTCTTGAGTTTCAACTTGCCGAAGTCGTCCGGCCCCACCTGAAAGTGGGTCCCCCCCGTTTTCACTGAGAGCGTCCTCAATATCTCCGGCGAGTCCTTCTTGCCGATATATATGGAGTGGACCGCGATATCGTCCCTTGACGCCAGCTCTATCTCCCGTGTGATCTCCCTGTCTCCTTCGGTCGGTCTGCCGTCGGTGATGAAGACCACGTGCTTTATATTATCGTTTACGCTCTTGAACTCCCTGATGGCGTCCATAAGGGGAAGCTGGTAGTTGGTAAATCCGCTGCAGAGACACTTGGCCGCCATATCTCCGATCTTGTTATATGACCTGTTAAAGAAGAGTTGACTCTTGGTGAATTTTGTGGACTGGTGGTTGAACTCGATGTAACCCAGCTTCATCCTTCTCCTCCTGGCCATCCTGACAAGCCCCAGAATCAGCATCGACGACCACTGGGCCCTCGTTCCGGTCATGGATGAGCTGACGTCCCTGATTACCGCCAGTGCGCCGCCTTTAAGTTTTCTCTTCCTAAGAAGCGCCCTGGGCAGCGTGGGACTCAACTGTTCCAACCATATGGAGGATTCAACGGGATCTATATCTTCGAATTGGGAGAAGTCTTCGAGGCGCGCCCAGCTCCTCGGCGATCCCCCGTAGTCCTTCATAAGGTCCTGTGTCTTCTGTACGATGTTTCCCTCGATGACCTTCAGTATAGGGCGAACGTCCCTCAGAGTCTCCTTATTGGTGTTCTCCTCCACCCTGTCCCGAACGTCATCGGACATCTTCTCCAGGGCGGGCAGAAGGTCTTTGACGATAAACGATTCGTCCGGGAATCTCTCGAAGTCCTTGTCGGTAAGCTCCGCCGGCTCCTGATTCCCCTCCTGGCTGTCCTGGGTCCTGCTCTCCTCCTCTACCGGCTGCTGCGATTCCTCTTGCTCCGGCTCATCTACTTTTTTTTTTCGTCGAGATTTTCGAGTATCTCCTCGATCCGCTCGGCTATCTCTTCCGGCACGCGGAAGGTTGTCATATATTTCAGGACGGAGAGGTCGCCTGGGCTTACCTCTTTTCTCCCCTCGAGGATCGCCTTGGCCTTCAGGATCCTTACGGCCTTCACCAAAAACGTCCTGTCGGTCAGGAGGGAGTTCGTTTCGTTGAGGTGGTAATCATCGATTAGCTTACTGAGGAATTTCATCAGCCTCTTTCTGACCTTCTGGGGCACTTCTACGTCCAAGAGATAGTCGATGGGCTTTTCAAAGAGCTCCGCCTCGAATCCCTTTATGGAGTCCTTATCGAAGATGTGGTCTACGTAGTAATCCAATACCGACAGCGCCTCGTCCCAGTTTCCCCGCGTCAGGAGTCCCTGGGATCTGAGCTGGATTGCAAACCTGTCGAGGTTGGCGAGGTCGAGGGGCTCGTTGTAGTAATCGTCCTGGGTTGGGTTGCTTGTAGCAATAGCGGTCAGAAGCGGCAGTTTGATCCCCTGATACTCCCTCTCGTTAAGAAGCCTCAGCAGGATATTGAGGGCCTCCCCGGGCGCCCTGGTGATGTCGTCGAGGACCACCATCTGGGCGGTCAATATTCCTCCCGGAAGGAGCTGCTGCCTTATCAGCTCTCCCTTGCCGTTTCCCGATTCCAATTTTTGAGTCGTCTCTTCCCTCGATATGATATATTCACCGATAAGCTCCGAGAGCCTCGTGTCCCGGTGAAACTGGTAGAAATAGAACTGGAGGTTTGCGGCCTTTGCGGCAAGCTCCGCAAGCATCGTCTTTGCCGTTCCGGGGGCACCCTCGATATATACGTGCTCCCTGGCTATCAGGGCAAGGAGTATCCCCTCCTTTACGTCATCGTGTCCGACCACATATTCGTCCAAAGTCGACTTTATCTTGGCTACGGTGTTGAGCATTGAAAAGACTCCCCTTAAGTTACTTCTATGGTACTAAACTTGACTCAACTATCAGATACCGATCTATGCAATTCATTCCAATCATTGAATCGATCTTATTTTCTAATCCCCCACTCACCCTCTCCCCTCCTCCCCCACTCACCCCCGAAATTGCCCAAGCTCTTTGCATCACCACAAACTCTGCACGGGATTTCACAACTCCAATAAAATTACACTTGCCCCATCACGATTAGACTAAAGTGTTATTATATTGGAAACCGGCTAATAAATCAAGAAAAATCTAAATCGACACACTCCATATCGAACGCATCGGCCACGGCACTGCACGTCACATTTCCATCCATGACGTTCACGCCCTTCTTGAGGGAATTGTCATCCCTTACCGCCTTTTCCACGCCCTTATCGGCGATATCCAGCGCATACGACAGGGTCGCGTTTGTCAGGGCGAAGGTGGATGTCCTGGGAACGGCTCCGGGCATGTTTGCCACGGCGTAGTGGACAACGTCGTCGACGATATAGATCGGATCGCTATGGGTCGTGGGCTTTGTCGTCTCCGCGCACCCCCCCTGATCCACAGCTATGTCGACTATTGCCGATCCCTTCTTCATCTTGGAGACCATATCCCTTGTGATAAGCTTCGGCGCCTTGGCCCCCGGAATCAAAATCGATCCTATGACGAGGTCCGCGGAAAGCACCTCCTCCTCTATATTTGCCCGGTTCGACATGACCGTAACCACATGCCCGCCCATAACGTCGTGGATATATCTCAGCTTTACCGGATTGACATCAAGAATAGTGACCCTCGCCCCCATACCGACGGCGACAAAGCAGGCGTTGGAACCCGCTATCCCGGCGCCCAGGATAACGACCTTTGCCGGCGGCACCCCGGACACCCCGGAGATCAATATTCCGCTGCCGCCGCTTATCGCCTCGAGACAGCGGGCGCCCATCTGGACGGAGAGTCTCCCGGCGACCTCGCTCATTGGGGCCAGAAGGGGGAGCGATTTGTCCGTAAGCTGGATCGTCTCGTATGCGATTCCAACGATGTTTGTCTTGAGGAGCTTTTTCGTAAGCTCCTCGTCCGCCGCCAGGTGAAGATATGTAAAGAGGATCTGCTTTTCCATGAGGCCGAACTCAGGCCCCAACGGCTCCTTCACCTTGATTATCATATCCACTTCGGCCCAGACCGCCTCCTTGTCGGGGAGTATCTTGGCCCCCGCGGCTTTATATTCCTCGTCCGTAAGGCCGCTGCCCAAACCCGCCCCTTCTTGGATAAAAACATTGTGCCCGTGGCTCACAAAGGCGGCGGCGCCTGCCGGTGTCAGGGCAACCCTGTTCTCTTCCGCCTTTATTTCGGTCGGAACACCTATCTTCATCTTAAACTCCTTAAATTTACCTCTAAGCTCTAACTCTCCTTTTTGGGCTCGAAAGAGATTACAAACTTGCAGACGTCGTCCCCTTTGGCCCTGCACAACACCTCTTTAACCTCGTGCTCATCGCCCGTGGCCCACTTGGCCACTTCGGCATCCAGCCCGATTTCGCCGTAACATATAGGCCCCTCGCTTTTGAGCCCCTTGCACCAATAGCAGTCGAAAAGCTCACAGACAAATCCCTCATCGCTCACGTAGAACCTCTGGTTCTCCCCGAAGACCTTGTTGGTTCCCTCGGCCCCTACCTTAAATACTTTTTCGATCCTCTTCCTCTTAGACAACAGCTTGAGTCCCAAGCCCACAAATCCCACCATTGCGGGATTCTTCTCCAGAGTGATCTGAAATCCCCTTCGCCCCGCGTTGTATAGTATGGGCCTCGACCCCTTCTCGCCGAATATATCGATTACACTTCCGAGAACCGCGTTGAATTCCTCTATCGGCACCTCGTTTTTTTCGTTATTCGGAGGGAAGTTATTCCTGTACTTTGTGAGCCTGGCATGATTCAGCAGCGCGTTCAGCCCGTTCTCTCCGATTATATCCTGAATCGTGTGGAGGGTAATGTGCATCATCGAGTTCGGAATATGTTCTTTAAGCATACCTCACCTCCTCTCTCCACCCACCTATTTTAGCATCAACGGCCGTCGACGGCAAACATAAACACAAAACGGCAACCGCTTTATTTTGCCCCCTAAGAGCTTCCCGGGCGCCTCCTCCTGGGGACGCGCTTTGCCATCTTCGCCTCGTAGGCGGCCTTGAGCCTCGGCACAACGGCCAAGGTGTACAGGACACAGAGGAGCAGGATCGATAGCATTATGTAAAGGACAACGATGTCGTCCGCGTAGATTCCCACGAGAAGCACCAGGAAGAAGATGATTGCGAGAACGGGAACAACAATCCCCCCCGGTATCTTGAATGGGCGCACTTCGTCCGCCTTAGAACGCCTAAGCTTGATTACCGCCAGGGCCATGGCTATGTAGATAATCACCTCGATGGCGGCGGTAACCTTGATAAGTATCATAACCCTCTCTGTAAGAAACACGTAAAGGGACGCAATTATGGAGATGGTGAACGTAACGAGAACCGCAAACCAGGGCGTGGCGTAACTCGGGTGAAGCTTCGAGAAGACCCTGGGCAGGACGTTGTCGCGCCCCATGGCGTACATGAATCTCGAGAAGTTCAGAAATCCCGCGTTATAGGAGGTCATCGACGCCATGACGCTCATAAAGGCGAAGAACCAGAGGCCGTATTGACCGAAGAGGGCCTCTCCCATCAGCATATGGGGGATTTTTGAGCCTGCGAGGAGTTCCTTATCGACAACAGACGTCATCCCCGTGATAAACACCACGTAGGTAATCGCGAGGAGGCCCACCGACATTAGCATACCCTTCGGTATCATCATGCCGTCGGTGACCTCCTCCGCCAGGGGGGTCACCCACTCGAAGGCGACGTAGAGAAATACCCCCAGGGCCGCCGCCTCGACCACGCCCATCGCGTCACCAGGATGAAAAAACTCTCCGATCTTCACTCCCGATACCGATATCGCGTATCCCCCGGCTATCAACATGAAGGTTATCATGGAGTACGAGAGGATATCCTGCACCCAGCCCGTGATGATAATCCCCCTGAGATTTATCAGTCCGATTATCCCCAGGAAGAAGAAGACCCAGACCAGACTCGGGACGTTCGGAAAGACCCTTCCGATTACCTTGCTCAATACGTGGGTTTCGGGCCCCACGATGGCTATGGCGCACATAATGTAGAAGGCCCCCACGATGATCGCGGTCCTCTCCCCGAAGGCCCTCTCGATATAGAGCTTCAACCCCGCCGCAGACGGGTACATCCCGCTCAGCTCCGAGAAGCAGAGGGCCGACAACATACACATCACCCCCGCCACGAGGATGGCTATCCACGCCGTCTGCCCCGCCATCATGTTCGCTATCTCAACCCCGGCGACATAACATGACGTGGCCATCGCCATTCCGGCGCTGGTGGCCACAACGGTCCTCAGCCTCAAGGCCCTTTTAAGTTCGGCCATTGACCCTCCTTTACGATTCAACGATTGCTCAAGCCGCACAACACAAAAGCCCGATCATATACAGACTCTCTAGCTTTTGATAAATGGACTAAGACTCCCTGATCCACTGATCGATCTTGAGCATGTAAGAGCCCAGCTTTGCGCCGTACTCCGGCGATCCGATCTGGGTGAGATAGCCCTCCTTTACCGCGATGATGAGATCAACCTCGTTTGTGAGCACCTTGATGGCGCTGTCAACATCCCTAAACTGCATATCTATGAAAGGCTTCCTCCTCGTGTAGAGTCCCCTTCCCGCCTTGGTCTTTCCCCGCTTTATCCTGAGATAGGCGTAAGGCCCGTCCGGAAGGCACGTCCACTGGATGATGCGGTCCGGCATCTTTTCTGTAAAGCTTTTGAACTCCTCGTCCCCCGCCTTGTTCATCTGGGAGAGGGCCGAGCTCAGCATATAGAACAGGAGCTTTACCTTGAGCTTCCTCTTTGCCGGGTCTTTCGGCTTCTTGGAGGGAAGGAGCAGGGTAAGCCCCAGAAGGAGCGGGACCACCTTGAGGAGAATCCCCAGCTTGAGCATCCCCTTTATCTTCGGCATTGCTATCTTTCCTGCGAAGAACTTGTTGAGCTGGCCGGCGTTTTTGAACACGAAATTGACGTCCGGGTTCTCGTGGCGCTCAAAGCCGAGTTCGGGAATCCCGTCAACGAAATTCATAACGGCGACAAGGTCTTCGCTCCCCTTCACCTCGAACTGGACGACGCTGTTGAAACCGCGGTACTTTTCCCGCATCTTCGGATCGTCTTCTACCAAGACCTTGGCCAACGGGATGGCGGCCCTAAGCATGATCCTCGCAAGGACATATTTATCGTCAGGCATATCGCCTCCTTATTCTTCTGGTTTTCTCACTACTACATTTCGTCTTCCCAGTCCTCGTCCTCTTCATACTCCTTGCCCATGACCTCACGGACGGTCTCGATGACGCCCTCGCTGTCGATCTTGAAGTGGTTGTAGAGGTCTTCCGGGTATCCGACAATGGAGAACTCGTCGGGGATGCCGACCTTCTTGAAGGCACATCCCTTGCCCGACTCCGCGATGACGTCGGCCACGGCCGTCCCCATGCCGCCGATTATGTTGTGGTCTTCAAAGGTGACGATCCTCCTGGTCTCCGTGACCGCCTTTACAATAATCTCTTTGTCTATCGGCTTTATGGTGTGGAGGTCTATGACCCTCACCGAGAGCCCGTCGTCATCCTTCAAGGTCTTGGCGGCATCCACCGCGGCGTAGACCGATGGGCCGCATGCGATTACCGTAATGTCGGTCCCCGAGACCATCTCTATCCCCTTGCCGATCTTGTAGTCGTATTTGTCGTCCTTGTGAACCCAGGGCTCGAAGCCCCTCCCTATCCTTATGTACACCGGGCCGGGCCAGTCGATGCAGGCCCTTACCGCCTTGGCGGTCTCTATGCCGTCTGCTGGGACTATGACCGTCATGTTGGCGAAAGACCTCATCACCGAGATGTCCTCGGTGCAGTGGTGGGTGGAGCCCGCCTGCCCGAAGGAGACGCCCGAGTGCGTCGCTATGATCTTGCAGTTGAGGTTCTGATAACATATATCGGTCCTCACCTGCTCCCCGGCCCTCAACGATGCAAAGACCGCAAAGGTCGAGATGAAGGGGATATATCCCGCCAGGGCGAGTCCGGCGCCTATCCCGAAGAGGTTCTGCTCGGCTATGCCGACGTTGAAAAAGCGCTCCGGAAATTTCTCCTCAAACTTTCCTATCTTGGTCGATCTCGCCAGGTCCGCCGTTAAGGCCACCACTTCCTCCCTCTCCTCCCCGAGCCTGACGAGCATCTCGCCGTATATCTCCGCGGCCGTCATGTGATCGGCGTCGGATAAACTCCATGTTACACTACCTTCTACCATGACTAACCTCCTTTTCTATTTTCCATACATCTTGTCAATAGATGCCAGGGCCTCCTTGGTCTTTTCGCCGTCGAGTCCACCATAGTGCCAGGCCGCCACACCCTCCATGAATTCAACACCCTTACCCTTTACCGTATTGGCGATGATCAGAAACGGCCCGTCTTTATAGGCAAGCCCCTCATCGATTGCACCACATATCTCGTTGTAGTCATGGCCGTTGATCGTCACCACCTTCCAGCCGAACGCCTCCCACTTCTTGTCCAGCGGCTCCACGTTCATGATGTCTTCACACTTTCCGTCGATGCAGAACCTATTCCTGTCGACAAATCCGATAAGGTTGCCGAGCTTAAAATGGGCGGCCGCCATAGCCGCCTCCCATATCGATCCCTCGTGCTGCTCGCCGTCTCCCATGATGCAGTAGGTGATCCACTTCTTCCCGCCTATCTTCGCCCCCAGGGCAAGCCCCACCGCTATCGAAAGGCCGTGTCCGAGGGAGCCTGTCGAAGCGTCAACGCCCGGGACCTTCAGCTTGTCAAGGTGCATCCCGAATCTTGAGCCGGTGTGGTTGAAGGTCTTCAGCAGGTCGAATTCAAAATATCCCTTGTCCGCCAGGACCGGCGCGTAGCCGACTCCGCCGTGCCCCTTGGAAAGAACAAGCCTGTCCCGATCCTCCTTTTCGGGATTTTTGGGGTCTACGTTCATATACTTGTAGTAGAGCGCCACAAGTAAGTCGAGCTGAGAGAGGGCTCCCCCGGCGTGTCCGCCGCCAGACCACGCGACGGTCTGAATGACGTCCTTGCGAAGCTGGTAGGCCTTCTCCTCCAATTTTTTTAATTCTGAATCGGAAAGCGGCATATCTTACCTCCTATTATCAAATTGTTTTGAATACATTGCATGAAAAAATTTCTATATATTCCTGCCCTTATCAAGGGCTGGACAGCTGAAAACCCCGGCGGATACAAAACAAGTCTAAAATTTTAACTTCAACCCGAGACGGGAGACATCGCCCTCACCCCCCACACCCTCTCAGGCCCCGGCACAATATCGTCACCGACCATGAAACCGAATTCCAATTAAATCTTCCAACCCCCCTCACGGCAAACGATATGGTCTCCTTAACAAAGAACAGCCCCCCCCTGCCCCTAAAACCTGTCTCATCCCTATATTTTTTATATGATTCCCCCCAATTCCCCCTATTCCCCGCACCTTAAAATGAGGTCGGCTGACGACCTCCTACGATCAATCAATCCTCTTTAGGATCGAGCGATACAACTACCTTACAGATATCGTCCCCCTTGCCCCTGCACAAAACCTCCTTTACTTCGTGCTCGTCTCCTGTGGCCCATTTTGCGGTCTCCGCATTAAACCCCAATTCACCAAAACATATCGGACCCTCTGATTTAATTCCCTTGCACCAAAAGCAATCGAAAAACTCACTTACGAAGCCTTCTTCACTGACATAAAATCTCTGGTTTTCTCCAAATAGTTTATTGGCCTGTTTAGATCCGGTGGAGAAGACTTTTTCAAGTCGCTTCCTTTTGGGCATCGCCTTCAGTCCTAAACCCACGAGGTTAAACATGGCAGGGTTCTCTTTAAGAATAACCTGAAACCCCCTGCGTCCGGCGTTGTAGAGGAGAGGCCTTGCCCCCTTCTCACCGAAAATAAATATGACCCCTTTGATTAATTGAGTAAACTCACTTCCCAATACTCCGAGTTTATCGTTATTCGGGGGAAATTTCTCTCTGTATTTATTGAGTTTAGAACTTTGGAGCAGCGCGTTATAACCATTACCTCCCAGAATATCTTTTAATGTAAGAAGCGTAACATACATCAAGGAGTTTGGGATGTAATCTTTAAGCATAATTTGCCTCATATCGCTGAAAAGGGGAATTCAATTAATATGCTTCTATTCTCCCTTCGGCTAATTTCAATCCTCTTTCGGATCGAGCGAGATAACGAATTTGCACATATCGTCTCCCTTGGCCCTGCACAATACCTCCCTTACCTCGTGATTGTCCCCCCCCGAGGCCCACTTGGCCGCCTCGACGTCCCACCCGACCTCCGCAAAACAGATCGGGCCCTCCGTCTTGAGACCCCTGCACCAGAAGCAATCGTATATCTCGAAGACGAAGCCCTCATCGCTCATATAGTACTTCTGGTTCTCACCGAATATCTTATTCGTCTCCTTGGAAGCAATGGTAAAGAGCTTGTCAATACGTTTCTTTTTAGATAGAATCTTCAATCCCAATCCGACCAGGCCGAAGAGGTTGGGATTCTCCTCCAATATGATGTTAAAGCTCCTCCGCCCGAGATTGAAGAGCAGCGGCCTCGCCCCCCTTTCGCCGAAAATATCAAGAATGCCCATAAAGAGTTGTGAGAAATCCGAAAGGGGCACTTCGAGCTTTTCATCGTTCGGCGGAAGTGCTTCAATATACTTTGAGATCTTAGAGTGATTGAGCAGGGCCTTAAAACCATTCTCTCCAAGAATATCTTTTATAGTCAAAAGCGCTATATACATCAGCGAGTTTGGGATGTAGTCTTTTAACACGATTTACCTCATATCACTAAAGGGTGTTTTAATCAATATACTTCTATTCCCCCTTCATATTATTTCAATTCTCTCTTTCACTTGATCAATCCTCTTTTGGATTAAGCGATATAACGATTTTACAGATATCATCCCCCTTGGCCCGGCACATCACCTCCTTCACCTCGTGCTCATCCCCTCCCGTGGCCCACTTAATCGCCTCGACGTTCCATCCGATCTCGGCAAAACAGATCGGCCCCTCGGTCTTGAGACCTTTGCACCAGAAGCAGTCATAGATCTCGAATTCAAAAGCCTCGTCAGTTATAGTGTATCTCTGGTTTTCGCCAAAGATCTTGTTCGTCTCGCCCGACGCGACCGAGAAGAACTTTTCCAGGCGCTTCTTCTTAGAAAGGAGCTTCAATCCCAATCCCACCAGACCGAAGAGGTTGGGATTCTCCTCCAGTATAACGTGAAAACTCCTCTTCCCGAGATTATAGAGAAGCGGTCTGGCCCCTTTTTCTCCGAAGATGTCAAGGATGCTTACGAACAGCTTGGAGAAATCGGAAAGGGGCACCTCAAGCTTGTCGTTGTTCGGCGGTATCTGTTCTATGTATTTTGGAATATTGGCATGATTAAGCACTGCCTTAATACCGTTTTCCCCCATGATTTCCTTCATGGTCAGAATTGAGATGTACATCATTGAGTTTGGAATATTCTCTTTAAGCATAACAAGTCCTCCTTTTTCCCGATAAGGATCAGATAGAAAAGTAAAGGTATTAATATCTTACCACACTCAGATGCATCTATAACATCAACCGTATTTCGATTCAATCTGTTTCAATTCAACCCAATTCAACCATATTCCGGCAATATTGCAATATTAAACAAAATACGGTCGCAAACAAAATATGCAAAAAAAATACGGTTAGATGATCTCATACAATAGAACAGTTCCTGCTCTAGAATTTTTCTATGTATTATATTACACTTTTTCTATGGCCTCCTCCTTCTTCTCGGCACCCTTGCATCCGCAATTTTCTGATACTTCGCCCTGAGCTTCGGCCAGATCAAGAAGGCATACAACGAATTGAAGACTATAAGGGAAATAATGAAATAGAGGGCGATCCTCTGTTCCAGTAAATCATCGGCGTTGCTAACCGGGCCGAAGAGGATAAAATAGCCCACTATCCCGTAGATGACAATCACGATTATCGGAAAGACTATCCCCCCCTTGATCTTAAAGCTCCTTTCCCTTTCGGGGTCCTTAAACCTGAGACGTATAACAGAGACCGCCATGATAACGTACATCATGCACTCCACCGCCACGATTGTGAAGATCATCGAAAGGACAAAGTGGGTGGCGAATGTATATGTGATAATAAGCGCCCCGTAGATCATTACCACAACCATTGCAACCCAGGGTGTGGCGTATCTTGGGTGGAGCTTTGCGAACAGCCTGGGGAGGGACCAGTCCCTGGCCATGGCATAGACAAACCTTGAGAAGGTCAGGAGTCCGGCGTTCAGGGATGTCAGTGATGCCAAAATCGACATACCTATCATGAAATAGAGACCAAATTTACCCAAAAGCTTCATCCCATACAGGACGTGAGGAATCGGAAGCCCATCTGCACTGATCACCTATAAGAGCACCGGAATGTCGGCCGGCAGGAAGTCCGGCCTTAACGCCCATACCATTCCCTCGTTTCCGAGAACCGAGGTCATGGCAGTCGAAAAGAGGGCGTAGACTATCGCCAAGATTCCGAGTCCTATCATCATCCCCTTTGGCACCAGCTTTACGTCGGTTACCTCCTCCGATATCGTGACGACCCACTCGAATGCGATGTATGAGCTTATACCTATCGCCACCGCCTGAATGAAGCCGTCCAGGCTCCCAATTGCGATCGGATTTGGTATGTGAAAATCTATCCTGTAAAAACCGTAGACGGAAATCAGGATCAGGCCCGCGAACATCGTGTAGGCGATGATGTCCTGGGTCATTCCGGCAATCCTGATTCCCCTGTAATTCAGGAAAAATAGTATTGCCATAAAGGCTATCGCCCAGATTACCGGGGGGATTATCGTAATTCCCACAGACAGCACCTGAGAGAGTATAAAGACTTCGGCGCCCACGATGGCGATCTGTCCCATGACGTAGACGCCTGCTATTATAATTGCGATACGCTCGTTGAAGGCCTTTTCAACGTAGAGCTTTAATCCCGCCGCAGTGGGGTACATGGAATTGAGCTCACAGAAACATGAACCCGCAAGTACCGCCATGGTTCCCGACGTGAGGATCGCTATCCATGCTGAATTGCCGGTTAGGTAACTTGCGAGCTCGATGAAAGATATGTACGTTACGGTGGCAAGCGCCATTCCCGCTCCGGTTGAAACCACGGTTCTCAGGCCAACGGCCCTCTTCAAAACAGCCATATAAATTCCCCCTTTGATATTTTGAGATTAACCTTTATCTTCTTCTAACTGTTTTTCGCCTCCTGCTTCGCTATCTCCGCAAGGGACTTGTCGAAGGCGTCAAGCACAAAATCGACCTCCTCCTCCTTTATCACGAGGGTCGGCATGATCCTGATTATCCTCGGGTTGTTGAAGGTGTAGATGGAGATTACACCGTTGTGCCTGAGCTGGTAAGACATCCTCGGCCCGATGCTGTCTTCCGGAAACTCTATCCCCAGCATCAGCCCCTTGCCCCGAACGTCCAGTATCAGGTCGGGGTATTTATCCTTTAGTGTGGCGAGACCCTTTAAGAACCTCTTTCCCATCTTCTCGGCGTGGGCCGGCAGGTCGTTCTTCTCGAGGTATTCGATGGCGGCCAGCGACACGAGGCACGCAAGCGAGGTCCCACCGAAGGAGTTGATGATGATAAAGGGGTGGGTCATCAGAAAGTCGCTTATCTCCTCGGTGAAGATGGCGGCCGATATAGGATATAGCCCGCCGGAGAGCGCCTTTGCCATGACCATGATGTCGGGGGTGACACCGCTGTGCTCCGCGCAGAACATCTTCCCGGTGCGCCCGAAGGCGGTCTGAACCTCGTCGAAGATGAGGAGCATATCGTTCTTGTCGCAGAGCTCTCTCAATCCCCTTAAATATTCATCATCGGCGGGGATTATCCCCCCCTCCCCCTGTATAGGCTCAAGCATTACGGCCGCGGTCTCCTCGGTGATCGCCTCCTCCACCGCCTTGAGGTCGTTGTACTGGACGTGGACGTAGCCGGGAGTCAGCGGCGCGAAGGGCTTCTTGTAGACGTCCCGGCCGGTGGCCGGAAGGGCAAATCCGGTGACCCCGTGGTATCCGTTATTCATGCAGATTATCTCCGGCTTGTCGGTATGGCCCCGGGCGAGCTTTATGGCCACCTCGATCGCCTCACCCCCGCCGCAGCAGAAGAGGGAGTATTTGAGGTTGCCTGGGGTGATCTCCGCGAGCTTTTTTGCCAACAAACCCCTCTCCCTCACAATGCTTATCCACCCCCCCATGTCGTAGGTGTCGAGCGCCTTTTTTAAAGCCTCCACCACCTCCGGGTTGTGCCTCCCCACGTTGAATATACCGGCTCCCGTGACGCAGTCTATATATTTCTCGCCCGATATATCCCAGACCGAGGCGCCCTCGCGCTTGCCTTCGATGATATCGAGGCTCGCGTTCTTGAGCATCCTCATCGCAAAGGGATTTACGTACTCCCGATAGTTCTCCTCCGTCTCCTTTCTTATCTTCTCTACGTCCTTTTCGCCCAATATTTCGTCGATTATAGACATCTTTTAACCTCCGCCCTTTATCTGTTCCAGTAGAACATTACAAACCAGGAATTCCATACCTGCTGCCACCCCTATTGTCTCACACCGCACTTACCATCCCCCTTACCCTTTACCTCCCCAAACCCCCCCGTCTTGAGAACCGCCCTAAACGTCGGGCCATATGACGGCCGTGATGGCATCGATCCTCATGACATCCTCTTGGGTCCCCTTGACCTTTATCTCACCCTTGAGGTACTTCTGGGTGGGATTGATGTCGCCCCAGAACATATCGCACATCGTCTCGCTGTCCGCCTCGACGATTATATCGGGCGTCCCCTCGGTGCCTGCTGCGGTCTTGACTATCTCCCCCTCGATGACATCCATGGAGAAGGTGTCTTTGGTATCGACGGCCACATAGTGGAGCTTTTTCGTCCAGTCGCGCTGCATCCTCCTGAGACGCTTGTTGTTGTTGCACTGCTCGGTAAAGTCCTGCAGGGCCTCCATGATTTCATCCGATGTTGCCATAATATCTCCTTTAAAAAACTCTTAAATTTCTTTTCTATCCATAAGGGTTGTTTCCTTTAAATACCGCTCTTTGAAAAATAGACTCGCGTCCAAAATATCAATACTCCTCGATCCCCCCCTGCTTCATGATTTCCGCCATCGATTTGTCCAAGGCCTCGACGACGAAGTCGACCTCCTCCGGCTGAATCGTGAGCGTCGGCATGAGCCTCATCACCGAAGGCTCGTTTCCGGTGTAGATCGCCATCACGCCGTTTAAGGCCAGCTGGTAACTCATCCTGGGGCCGATGCTGTCATTTGTGTACTGGAGCCCCATCATGAGGCCCATTCTCCTGACCTCCTTGAAGAGCTCCGGGTATTTCTTCAGGAGCTCGTCGAATCCCTTCTGGAAGCGCTCCCCCATCTTCGCGGCGTGCTCCGGGATATTGTTCTTGATCAGAAAATCGATTACGGCAAGACCAACGATGCACCCCAAGTCGGAGCCGCCGAAGGTTGAGAGATGGGTGAAAGGATGCGTTACAACGAAGTCGTTGAGCTCCTCCCTATATATCGTGGCCGAGATCGGATAGAGGGCCCCGCCGAGAGATTTCGCCACGGTCATGATGTCCGGGACGACGCCGGAGTGCTCGCAGCAGAACATCTTCCCGGTTCTCCCGAAGCCGGTCTGTATCTCGTCGAAGATGAGGAGGGTTTCCGTGTCATCGCAGAGCTTTCTCAATCCCCTCATATACTCGTCCGTAGCGGGGTGGATACCCCCCTCCCCCTGCACCGGCTCTATCATCACGGCCGCGGTGTCCTCGGTTATCGCCTCCTCCACCGCCTTGAGGTCGTTGTACTTGACCTGGGAAAACCCGGGGACCATCGGGAAGAAGGGCTTCTTGTACTCGTCCCTCCCTATGGCCGCCAGGGAAAAACCGGTGTGGCCGTGGTAGGCCTTGACCGTCGAGATGATCTCGGTCTTCATCGAAAATCCCCTGGCGAGCTTTATGGCGAAGTCGTTGGCCTCTCCGCCGCCGCAGCCGTACATGGTGTACTGGAGGTCTCCGGGAGTTATCTCGGCGAGCCTCTTGGCCAGGTCGGCCTTCGGCTTGCTGCAGAGGAGAAAAACGCCCAGATCGTATTCGTCGAGCCCCTTTCTCAAGGCGTCCAGAACCTCCGGGTTTCTCCTCCCCACGTTGAACGACCCGGCGGACGTTATGCAGTCGATGTACTTTTCGCCGGTGATGTCCCAGACCGACGCCCCCTCCCGCTTACCCTCGATTACCGAGAGGCCGGCGTTCTTGAGCACCCGCGCCTTCTGGGGATTGACGTACTTCGCAAAATCGGAGAGCGTCTGCTGCTTCAGCGCCTCGATCTCGCCCTTGCTCATCTCTTTACCCATATAAGACCTCCTGAAATATACTACCTTAACAGACCGTATTCAAAGACGGCCTTATAATAAATACAAAAAAACGATGTCGCTGCGTTGATGAAGCTTCTAACCTTCCGCCGCCGAAGAACCGCAAGTCCACGCCTCATCAGGGGCTTTCAAAAGCGGAGCGAACCAATCATTCCGGCCGTTCAAAATTTACAGATTGGCCCTCTCAATCAAAGAGGCCCGTTAATCCTCCATTAAAAACGAAGAATCCCCCTTCCCCTCCCTTATAAGGAGCGGCTCAATGCCCGTAAGATCGATTATGGTGGAGTGATGGGGGACTATCCTGCCGCCGTCGATAACAATATCGACCTGACCCTTGAAGCGCTCGGCAATATCCTCGGCGTCGTTGAAGAGCTCGTTTTCCAGATTTCTCACGCTCGTGGTAATGATGGGACGTCCGAGCTCCTCGGTCAGTGCCCTGCAAATATTATTGTCCGGGACCCTGATCCCAACGTGCTTTCTCTTGTTGAGCAGCAATTTGGGAACCGTCCTTGAAGGCTCCAGTATAAACGTGTACGGCCCCGGGACGAGGTTGTTTAAAATCCTGAAGTTCTGGTTTCCCACCTGAGCGTATTCGCTGATCTCCTTGATCCCAGAGCACAAAAAGCTCATCGGCTTGTTGGGGTCCTTTCCCTTTATCTTGTACAGCCGCTCCAACGCCCCTTTGTTGTAAATATCGCATCCGAGACCGTAGATAGTGTCGGTGGGATAGGCGATAACGGCGCCGTCCTCCAAGCTCTCGACGACGAGCTTGATCAAACGCTTTTGAGGATTATCGGGATTGATTTTAAATATCTGCATGGACCTCCTTCCATATCATGATGATTTATCACAAACAATTTGAAGTGTCAATCAGAGATATGGGAATGGTGAAAATTTTTCTTTTTTAAAAAAACCACAGTTATTCAACAAACTAATCTTCTTGACACAGCAGGGATTTCAAATATAATAGTAATAACAGACAATAAGGTGACGGTAAATGAGTCTCGTAGAGACAGCATGTCCAAATTGCAATAAAAAGATCTATCTCGATCTCGAGGAGATTATTTCCGAGAGCAGCACCCGGCCCATAAAGTGCTCCCAGTGCGGAAAGGAGTTTATCTTCGGGTTCGACTCGGACGTCACACCGATTTCGGACGATGCGGAGAATGCGGCCAAAAAGAAGACAAAGTTTGTAAAGAAGGTCGTTGTAAAGAAGGTAAGGAAGCAAAAGCCCAAGGTTCAGAAGAAAGTCCTTGTCATCGAGGATTCACGCCTTACGCGGGAGCAGATCTGCGACCTCTTTGAAGAAGAGATCGCAGAGGTCGTCAAGGTCGATAGGGCCGAACATGGCTTCAAATCGATCAAGGAGAAAAAACCGGACCTCTTGATAGTCGATCTCGTGCTTCCGGAGATGTCGGGGATTGATTTTATCACGGCGGTACTGAAACATATCGAGCCCAAAAAGATCGTTATCTTCACGGCCGCAATGGGGATGCACTCGGATATTTTCGAGAGCGGAATGGAGGGAATTACGCTCGTCCAAAAGGGCGGGGCGGATTCCTACGAAGAGTTGAAGGAAAAAGGATTTGAGATCCTCGGTATAGATATGAAGTAAGGGGTCGGCGGATTGCTCCTTTGTAAGGGCATCGAGTTTTTTAAGACGGGGGGTCGGCGGATTTATCCCTTATAATTGCATCGATTTTTCACGGAATGGAAGGGAGTAGGGAAAAGTCTTTGATTCGGGACTCAAACGGGGGGTCGGCCAATATCTGGGGGGGCTGGGTGAAGCGAATGATGATGGGGGCAACGGTGGGATGGTAAAAGCGTAAACGGTTGAGGCGAATCACAAAGGTTGCGAGAGGTGGGGCGGACAATATCGTGGTCAAGGGGCGGGGCGGATGACAATGGGGACAAGGTGTGGATCGTACAATATCGGGGGAAAAGGGTAGAATTGATAATGTTGGGGGCCAAGGGCGGGGCGGGTGATGACGGGGGGGATTGGTGGAATTGATAATGATATAGGCAAAGGGTCGGGCTGAGTGACGCAGAGGGCAAAGGGCGGGCTTGCCAATAACGGGGTAATGGGTGGAAGGGATGATAATCTGTATGCCTTGTTCCGTTTATTGACATAGAAATTTAGAAATTAATACAGATGAACAGGTCTTTTTCCTCCGAGTTCCTACCATCGACAATCTCGAATATTTGCGCGATCAAAGGATCAAATCAAGTCCGGTAGTCAATAAAAAAAGTGGCCAGATTATCTCCCTGCCGAACAACCGCCAGTATTGCAGGAAGATAACCGTGACCACCAAAAAGATTTACTTGAAAACCAAGGCCCCTCAACTACGAGGATGGATTAATTTAGATTTTTAATTCCTCCCCTTTTTTTTTATCTGCGTTGCCCATTGACTTGACTCAGACAGTTTCACCGTTGACAATTCCATCCCCGCCTCACCGTACCCGCCGTTTGTTGTTCCGCTATCCGACGCACTGCCGTTCGACATCCGACTGCCTGACATTCAACAATTTGCCGTCCCCCCATCCACCGTCCCGCCTTCCGCCATCCCGCCGTCTTCTATTCAACTGCAGCCGTCGTCAGCCCTGTTTACGTTACACTTCCTTTTTCTTTTTCAACAGGGCCGCCAACCCGAAGCCGAGGCCGAACATTACGACCGTGCCGACGAGTCCCGCCAGCATTCCCGATACCACCGAGTCGCCGAAAAGGGTATAGTCGGGCATCGGCGAGCTATTCCAAACCGCTCCTTCGCCCAGGTCGATAAATCCGAGTAACTCGGCCACCTTTTCGAGGCCGTCAGGGTGACCCGAGGCCATGGGTGACAGCAGAAATGCCAAAACGATCGCAATGATGAATAGAACTACAATGACGGTCATTTTCTTTTTATCAGCCATTTTAAGCCACCCCCTTTACCATATCTTCTATCTTCAGGTCATCCGACACCGCGTAGACAAGGTCCGGCCTGGCCGCGAGGACATAGGTGAGAACCGAGGCCGTAATCAGACCTTCCCCGACGCCAATAATCGCGTGGAACCCCACCATCGACGGGAAAACGAGCTTAAACGGTATAGTCCCGGAAACCGCCAGCTCCAGAGAGCAGACGGCCGAGGCCAGGAGGACCGAGAACCAGGCCACGAGAAACGTGATAACAAAAAGCGATCCCTTATTCTTCGGAAGCATTTTCACGGCCGCGATATAGACGTAGTAGCTAATCACACCACCGATCAGCCCCATATTGAGGACGTTCGCCCCCAGAGCGGTGATTCCGCCGTCGGCGAACAAGAGTGCCTGAACGAGCAGAACCAGGGTCATTATCCAAAATCCCATCGACGGGCCTAAAAGGACACAGGCCAAAAGGGCCCCCAGGAAATGTCCGCTGGTACCGAATCCTATCGGGAAATTGAGCATCTGCGCGGCGAAGATGAAAGCCGCGGTAACCCCGGCCAAGGGGATCAACCTCTCGCTGAATTTCTTCTTCGCGTTTCTAACGGCGATCGCCCCCGTAACGGCGGAAACGCCGTAGGATGCTGCAGCCACCCCCGTTGATAAAAATCCATCTGGAATGTGCATCAGTTACCTCCATTTTTAATTTACAAGTTATATTGACATCGATCGGATACGAAAACCTTACCCGCTGTAAACTTGGGAAGAATCAACTCGATATCAACGACCTCCCCTTTTTGTCTATCCCCCCCATCCCTTACATTCCCAATTCCAACCTTCCCCCCCCCTCCCCACTAATTGACGACACCCCCCTCCCCCCAAACAAATTGCCTGCCACCCCCTACTTTAGCCCCTTCCCGGTTGTGGTGAAAATCATCTTCCCGTGCCTCACCCCCCTGGTGCTGATGATCTTGTCCCCTAACTGTTTTATACTCTCCACGGAACCCTTCAGAACCAATATCTCGAGGCAGTTGTCGTGATCGATATGGATATGAAGCGTCGAGTAGACGACTCCGTGACTTTTGTGCTGGATGTCGGTGAGGTTTTTTGTCAGATCGGCTTGATGGTGATCATAGACTATCGTGAGGACCGCCATCCTCCCCTCATTATAGCCTTCATCCGAAGCTTCCCATTCCTTCTCAACAAGCTTTTCCCTGATCAGGTCCCTGATCGCCTCAGAGCGGTTCTGATACCCCTTTTCATTTATATACTTGTCAAAATCACTGAGGAGGCCCCTTTCAAGGGAAACGCCGAACCTTACTAAATCGCTCATGGTATCTCACTATTGTTATATTGTCTTGCCAAATGATGCTACTTTCTACCAATAGTAGTAGCACTTTTGTGATATTCGTAGCACTCCAATTCTACTTTTTTTGCATTTTATGTCAAGAAAAAAATATTGTTGTACCGCTTTTTTTTTTGTTATAAAGTAATCTCAACACGGACGAAATATATGAGTGAAATACTAAAAGTTGAAAATTTGAAGACCCATTTCTTTACGGACCGGGGCACGATAAGGGCCGTGGACGGCGTCGATTTATCCGTAAAGAAGAGGGAGACGCTGGGGCTTGTCGGTGAGAGCGGCTCGGGAAAGAGCATGACGGCGCTCTCCATTATGCGCCTTGTTCCCCCTCCGGGCAAGACCGTATCCGGCTCGATTCGCTTTAAGGGGAGCGATCTACTCAACATTGAAGATAGGGAGATGCGAAAGATCAGGGGGGACGAGATATCTATGATCTTCCAGGAGCCGATGACCTCACTGAACCCGGTCTACACGATAGGCGAGCAGATAGCGGAGGTGTTTCGATATCACCGGGATATGTCGAGGGACGAGATTGAAGAGAGGAGCATTGAGATGTTGAGACAGGTGGAGATCCCCTCGCCGGAGAGCCGTTACAGAGACTATCCCCATCAGCTCTCCGGCGGGATGCGCCAGAGGGTGATGATAGCCATGGCGCTGGCGCTTTCGCCCGACCTTATGATAGCGGACGAGCCGACCACCGCCCTCGATGTAACGATCCAGGCCTCCATCCTCGATCTCATCAACAAAATAAAGGAGGAGATGGAGATGTCCGTGATCCTGATAACCCACGATCTCGGCGTCGTCCACGAGGTTGCCGACCGCATATCGGTGATGTACGCAGGGGCCATTGTAGAGGAATCGAGCGTCGCGGACCTGTTCAAGAATCCCCTTCACCCATATACAAGGGCCTTGTTGAAATCCCTGCCATCCAGAAACGTGGGGGGGAAAAAACTCTTTACCATTCCCGGGAGCGTCCCTAAGCTGTCCGACCTCCCCGTCGGATGCAGGTTCAGCCCCCGGTGCCGGGACGTCATGGATATATGCTTGAAAGAAGAGCCGGAGATGAAGGGGGAATACCCTTCGCCGAGGGTCAGATGCTGGCTGTATTGTTGAGGTGTTATACCGAAAGATGGAAAAGCCGAAAGATGGAAAAGCTGATAGAGCTTAAATCAATAAAGAAGTACTACCCTGTCACCCAGGGCTTCTTGAAAAAGAAAGACCTTTCCGTCAAGGCGGTCGACGGCGTTACGCTTTCGATCTTCAGAGGGGAGACGCTGGGACTCGTAGGGGAGAGCGGCTGCGGGAAGAGCACCCTGGGGAGGGTGCTCCTGAGGCTGGAGAGGCCCTCCTCCGGGAGCGTCCTCTACGAGGGGAGGGACATGGCCGAGCTGTCGGCCAGGGAGCTCAAGGAGATGAGGCTCAAGCTTCAGATCATCTTTCAGGACCCCTATTCCTCGCTGAACCCGAGAAAGAGCGTGGCCTCCATTATCGGGGAGGGGATGCTGATTCACAACCTGGCCACGAGGGCGGATGTGAACGAGAGGGTGACCGAATACCTCGAGCTCGTGGGGCTCTCGGAGGAACACCTGGGGCGTTATCCCCACGAGTTCTCCGGCGGCCAGCGCCAGAGGATAGGGATAGCGAGGGCCCTCGCCCTGGGGCCGGAGCTTATCGTCACCGACGAACCGGTCTCGTCCCTCGATGTCTCCATCCAATCCCAGATACTGAACCTGATGAGCGATCTAAAGGAGAACTTCAACCTCACGTATCTGTTCATCTCCCACGATCTTTCCGTGGTCAAATACATCAGCGACAGGGTCTGCGTCATGTATCTCGGCAAGATAGTGGAGATGTCGGAAAAAAACGCCATGTACGAAAAACCCCTTCACCCCTACACGGCGGCCCTGTTCTCGGCCGTTCCCACGATCGAGGTCGACGAGGCGGGCAAAAAGAAGAAGAGGATAATTTTGTCGGGGGATATCCCAAGCCCTGTCTTTCCCCCTCACGGGTGCCGCTTTCACACCCGCTGCCCTGAGGTAAAGGATCTGTGCAGGAATGAAGAACCCCCCCTCGAAGACAAGGGGGGGGGAAGGCTCTGCGCCTGCCATTTCCGTTAATGGGGGGCTTGCCATTTTCTATAAGAGGGGGGACCGCCATTTTCTATAAGAGGGGGGACTCCGTCAATGTCCCCCTCGGTAAATCAGGGAGACGCCCTGCACCCGCCTACCCCAGCAAATATCCCGATTAGATTTTCTATCCGATCTATCCGGTCTCTCCAGGTCTGTCCTGCCGTCGACTATTGAAGATGGGGCGGCTCAAGAGGCTCTTCCATCGACCCTCACATCGGCACAATGTCAAACGCCGGCACGCCTGTAAAGCCCCAATCGAAGACTCTAGGCGAAAGCGCCAAAAACTTAAACTCCCCCCATCCCCCCCTCAAATCCGGTAGAAGACTCAGCGTAGTAACTTAAAAAAGTTGTCAACTACCTATTTTGACCGACGCTCCACATTCTATCACTACGATCAACCAACGACAGAGGGATTAAAGGTGGTCGTTCAGCCAGTTTATGACGTCGGCGAACACCTCTTCCCTGTTTACCTCGTTTAGCATCTCGTGTCTTGCGTCCGGGTACAGCTTGAGGGTAAGGTCCTTCATGCCGATCTTCTCGTACATCTTGTGGACCGCCCTTACCCCCTTGCCCCCCTTTCCGACCGGATCTTTCCCGCCCGAGAAGATGAACATCGGGAGGTCTTTGGGAGTCTTTTCGACGTTCTTCACGTCGTGGATGGCATTTATACCGGCAAGGAGGTCGCAGAAAAAGGAGGTCGTGAAGACCCCTCCGCAGTAGGGATCTTTCACGTATTTGTCGACCTCGGCCTCGTCCCTGCTCAACCAATCGAACTCGGTCCGGTTCGGCTTAAAGGGCTTGTTGAACTCGCCGAAAGAGAGCTTTGTTAAGAGCTCGCTCCTGAACTTCTCCCCCCTCTTCTTCTTCTCCCGTTTCGCTATTAGAACCCCTATCTTCCCGAGTATCCCGGGGTCTCCGCTCGTTCCTGATACTATGACGCCGTCGATCTCTTTTCCATACAGGAAGATGTAGTGCCTTGCGAGCATCGATCCCATGCTGTGCCCGAAGAGGAAGACGGGGAGCTTCAGGTTCTCCTTCTTGATGATCTTGGTCAACTCGTGCATGTCGTCCACGACCTTCGTCCAGCCGTCCTCTTTCGCGAAAAACCCGACGTTTTCGAGGTCGCCCGCCGTCTTCCCGTGGCCCCGATGATCCTTCGCGTAGACGGCGTATCCCTCTTTGACGAGGGCCTTTGCAAATCGCTCGTACCTCGAGGCCTGCTCCGCCATGCCGTGGGCTATCTGTACGGCCGCCTTTATCTTTTCTCCCTTATCGGGAAGCCACCTGTAGACGAAGAGCTCCGTTCCGTCCTTCGCCTTGAACTTAAAACTATCAGATTTCATAAGACCTCCTAAAATATATTATATCTTCTAAATATTTAGAATAGACTTATAATTATTTTTCTTTCTAATATCCCAGCTGAACGATAGCACTCCTAAATTTAGTTTTATTCCAAAAGTACTTTCAAATATTTCTTCGTTTTCCACAATTCTAATACCTTCTGGGAGTACTTCTACTATTTTAAAATCCCCTTGATCAGATGTTGGACCGTAAACCAATCCCGTCTTAAAAAGATGTCTTCCCGCATTTTTTATTCTTACATCATCCCATCCAGACACTTTCTTAAATTCTTCTATGCTGGTTTCTTTACCTTCCCTGTATCTTTCATAACAAAGCATTAACAACTCGCCAGCATCTTTTTGTATTCCCATTTTCCATCTATTATCGAGCTTGCTATTATTCAAGCTATAACCACCATGACTATTAGAAATAACCTTACCCGGACAATTACTAAGTAAGCGACATTGTAATACTAAACTTAAATTGTTAATCCACCCTCGGCTTGAGCCACTTCTCGATGTCCCTGTACACAAGCTGCCTATCCGCCTCGTTCAATATCTCGTGGAAAAATCCGTCGTAGACGATCAGCTTTTTGTCCGAAGACCCCAGCTTCTCGAAAAACTCCACGCTCCCCGCGGGATCGGCTATCTCGTCATCTCCGGCGTGCAGGATCAGAAAGGGTGTTTTAATATTCTCCGCCTTTTGCATCGCCGACTTCATGGCCGACACCATCTCCGTGAAAAAGCGGGCCGTGACCTTGTTGTGAACGAGTTTATCCTCCATATATTTTTTTATCACGTCTTTATCGTGGGAAAGGTAGATGGGATCGAACTCGTTTGACAAGGAATATCTCGGCCAAAACGCGGACAGCTGTCTGCCGATAAACTCCCTCAGCCCCAAGACCTCGGTCTTTGTCTTTAAGGGGAGCGAGGTAACGATAACGCCGTCCAACAAACCGGGATGCTCCTCCACAAAATTGATGCCGATCAGTCCCCCCATGCTGTGGCCCAGCAGGAAGTACTTCTTATCGCTCTCCCGTTTCCTCACGATATTGATGAACGTCCACAGGTCATTCACGTAGTCGCTCATGCCGTTTATATGTCCCCTCTTCCCCTCTGATCTTCCGTTGCCCCTGTGATCGAGACCGTAAAAGGAAAATCCCTTATCTATGAAATGCTCGATTACGTGGATGTATCGACCGCTGTGCTCCCCACTGTCGTGAGCGTAAATTATGACCCCATTATACTTTTTAGGTTTGAAGAATTGAAAAAAGATCTTAAGTCCCCCGACCCCCTCGAAATTCCCGCTGTCATGAATATATTGAGACATATTGTATATTACCTCCAGATTTCTTCCGTTCATACGAAATCAATTTTATCTAAAACCTTAAAAAGCTCACAACTCGTAATTCGGCACCCTTCATAAAGGTGGGTTGAATATCTCATTTCGTCGTAATCGTCCCGATCCCCAAAAGGACTTCAACCCGATCCGCTCGATCGGGAAACCATAATATTTCACATATCCATCCTGACCGGATTAGGAATAAAGGTCAAGATGAATATCAAAAACGTCAATATCCCCACGGCCACCCTCTTTTTGTCCAGAGGGATATCCCCGTCCATTATCGGCGGGTGGTCGATCCCTATCAGGATAAGTAGGATCGCCCATATCAACCAGCCCGGATAGAACACAACCCCCATGAATATCAAGACCAAGAGAAAACCCCTCGCCACGTACCTCTGGCGCCTTCCGAAGACCGCGTATGCTATGTGCCCGCCGTCGAGCTGGCCTATCGGCATCAGGTTCAGCGCCGTGACGAGGAATCCGACCCACCCCGCAAACCCTATCGGATGGAGCCAGATATATTGGCCCTCCGGCGTCTTACCGAGGACGGCCTTTGAGATGACCGAGAAGAGGATCGAGTCTCCGAAAATCAAACCGATCTCGTCACTTCCCCCCGCCGGTATATCAACGAATTTGGATTTCGCCAATCCCAGGACAACCACGGGAATAGCGACCACAAGACCCGCTATTGGGCCTGCGGCCCCGATGTCAAAGAGCGTGTTCTTCTTCGCGATGGGGGACCTCATCTTGATTACCGCCCCGAGCGTCCCGAAGAGGGTCGGCGCGGGGATGAAATAGGGGAGCGACACATCCACCCTGTTTCTCCTCGACGTGATGTAGTGTCCCATCTCGTGCGCCAGAAGGATCGACAAGATCGAGATCGAAAAGGGGACGCCCAACAAGAGCTTTGCCGGCTCCTTGAGTATATCCCACAACCCTACGTAAAAAGAGGCCCCTGCGAATAGGGTCGTTATGACCGTCAGCACAAACAGGACGATGTTAAGCCTGTAGCCCCTCCCCTTACTCCCCTTTCTGCCTTTCTGCGTCCTAATCCTCGGGTAAATCGGCCTCCGTCTCAAGTCGTCACGAGAAAATTCACCCCCATGAAGATTGTTTTCCGCAGCAGGGCCTTCGACGGTCTCTATATCCCCTTTAAGCTTATCTGTCAAAATATATGTTCTTTCCCGTGGCCGACATCGGTATCCCCATGATGTAGTCCCAGTCAACGATCCCGATGTCCCTCGCCACGGTCCCTATCCTGTACATGATCCTGTTGTCGACGTTCAGGATCGATGCGGTCTTCACGGCCGACCCGAGGGCGATCCCGAGATCGAGTAGCCTGAATGCGCAGTGGGGTCCGTTGAACTCCGGACCTTTCCTTTTCTTCATCAGCTCACCGCAGGAGTTGTATCCGCACGCCCCGCAGTTCAGGCCCAACGGCTTTGCGTCTTTGATCCCGATCAACAGCACCACCGGGGAATTCCTCACGCCTTTCGCGTCCCTGTCGAAGTTCCCCTTCCCTGTCCTCTCGCCGAACTTCTCCATCCCGTCGGCGAGCTTCTCAATCTCTTTGCCGGCGATGGATTTTACCAAGATATAATCTTCCCCCCGCGACTTGGGCGCCGTCCTCGCCGCCAAGGCCATGAGGTCGGCCGCCGCCTTCAGTCCACCGTCCTCCATTTATCCCCCTATCCCTTTTTGTACCCCTTTATGAACGGCTCGAAGAGGTCAATCGGCACCGGGAATATCGTGGTCGAGTTGTGCTCCGTGGCGATCTCGGAGAGCGTCTGCAAAAACCTCAGCTGCACCGATATGGGGTGTTTACCCATAACGTCGGCCGCCTCGGCCAGCTTCGTGGACGCCTGGAGCTCTCCCTCGGCGTTGATTACCTTGGCTCTCCTGATACGCTCCGCCTCCGCCTGCCTCGCGATCGCCCTCTGCATATCCTGCGGGAGGTCGATGTGCTTCACCTCCACGTGGGATACCTTGACCCCCCATGGATCAGTCTGCTTGTCGAGGATGTCCTGGAGCTGCCTGTTTATCCTCTCCCGCTCGGCCAACATCTCGTCCAGCTCCGCCTCGCCCAGAACGCTCCTCAGCGTGGTCTGGGCAAGCTGGGAAGTGGCGTACATGTAGTTCTCAACCTCGATTATCGCCCTGTTCGGGTCCATTACTCTGAAGTAGATGACGGCGTTCACCTTGACCGAGACGTTGTCCCTCGTGATGACGTCCTGGGCCGGAACGTCCATGGTGACGGTCCTCAGCGAGACCTTGATCATCTTGTCGATGAGCGGTATAAGGATGATAAGCCCGGGGCCTTTCGTGTCGATTATGCGCCCCAGCCTGAAGATTACCCCCCTCTCGTATTCGTTGAGAATCTTTATCATCGAAAAGAGGATGGCCACACCAAAGCCGATGAGAATTATCAAAGGAAATATTTTATCCATCTAAAACCTCCATATAGATTTTTTTCAAAACTGAAACAACAGTATACTCTTATACTATCACTCAGTCAATGAATTTATACTGCGGTCGCCCCTTATGAGCAACAAATATAGCCTTGCACGGTCGGCTTCCCTATCTCAACAAGGGGAATACTAAAAGAGTATTCCTCGACAGACGTGATTCTGGTCAAATTCTAAAGTAGACAGGAAGTATGTAAATAGCAGGGGGTGGTAAGGTATGAAAAAGTTATTTAAAAAAACCCATCGAGGTCGCAGAAAAATAAATTGCCTTTAAAACCGGGGTTTCAATGAATGATCTGATTGAAGCAGAAACTGTACAATTATGTGCTTGCCCGCTAATCAGTATCGAGGGACAATCACAAAACACTCCCGCCTACACAAACCCAAAAGCAGCTTAACAGATTATAATATTATGCCCCCCTTAACATGGTGGGGGGGCACAGACCCGTTATATAAATTCTGCCCCCTTTTTCCTCGGCCGATTGACAAATATCCAAATGGACTTGCGGATCACTTGCAGCTGCCGCAGTTCTTCGAGACGCAGCCGCTGCATGCGCTACCCCCTGACGACGCCACCGTTTTTTCGCTCCCCTTCACCGCAAACCCGGACATCTTCTTCCTTACATCTCCCGAAGCGCATTTCTTGCAGACCACATCGTCCTTGCTCCCGAGAACGAGCTCCTCGAACTCCTCGCTGCAGCTGTTACAGATGTATTCGTAAATCGGCATAATCTTCCTATAACTCGATCTTCAAACGGGTAAAGCGGATATCGAAACGGTATTGAAACAAATTGAGCCAATATGATATAAATATGATACAATATATATAGTATCTTATAACACATTTTCTTGGAAAGCAAAATCTATAAATCAAACACTTTCTACTTTCAGGTGTGATATATGTCACATATTTTTAGAGTAAAAAGTTTTAGATTGTTTTAAACAGGAATTTATGAGGATAGAGCCATGAAAAAGGCCATGAAAAAGGGATTTTCAGCGGTTATAGTTATCTTTATGATCGCGGCCCTGATCGGCTGCAGCGGGGTCGGCACAATAACGAGGGGGGGCTATTCCGTTTACCTGAATGACGGGACCGTATTCAACAACGTCAAGTGGTACAAGAGCAGGACGGAGGGAATAGGCCCCTTCGAGAAGCCCACGGGGACCGTCATGTTTCTGACCGAGGATTACGGCCTCGTGGAGGTGCCCTGGGCCAACGTCAAGATAATAAAGACGAGAACCGGAGCCGAATAGAAGGACCTGATTTAATCGATGGATTCGGCCGATTCCGGCCGCAGTGGGTGTCGGATTTGCGTTGGTTGATATTAAAGGGCAAAGGGTAAAAAGCGAAGGGCTGAACAAAGGCACCGGACAGGGTGTTAGCAAAGGCGTTGACAACAGCCGACATTAATAACAGTCAGCAGTATTACATTGGGTTTGCCGGTTGTTAGATATGAGCGGTTATTTTTCGCCTTAAGGGGCGTATTTAACCTAAAATATCAAACTCAAGAAGGTTGACTCGTAATTAAGGGGGCGTTACCGCCCCTGCCTCTACACCCCTTTTTTTTGCTTTCAGCATTGTCCAACGTTACCAGTCAATCCCGCCAATCCCCCCCATCTGGCGACACCCCCACGGTGCTAACAGATCCGATAAACCTCAGGTCTATATCCTTCTTGTCTTTAATGGCCGAAAGCTCGTTTTCGAGACCCCGAAAAGCCTCCGACACGAATCTTTTCAAAAAATCCGTGCCGTCCTCCCCAGTTCCTTTAACCGAAAGCTCCCCAATTATCCCGTCGATCTCATTCCTTGCCACCTCGATCTTTCTCCCCTTTCCCTTCAAAACCTTGCAAAACTTCTCGATATCCTTTCGTGAGAGGGGGATTACCTCCCACGTGCCGTTGAGACACCTTCTGACAATGGCCGTCATTAATACCGTTTCCATTCCCCAGTTGTTGACCGGGGCGTTCTTCTTCAGGTACGACTCTATCTCCACAGGGATGTCAACGAGGGCGGACACCATCTCTATTTTGTATTCCAGCTCCTTGAGAAATCCCTCGATAAACTCGACATCCCGTATCGATCTGAAGTTCCGATACTGGTCGTAACCCTCCGTTATCCCCTCGTAGAAGAACGGGCGATCGCCGGAAAGTCCTTTTATGAGATCGCCCGCCTCGCTTCCCCAGAGGGCGGGATTGATCAACTCCCGAAGTCTCTTCAGTATCTTGTCGGAGCTCTTTTTGACGTCGAGCGCCCTGCTGTATCCAAGGCGAAAGATAGACTGGAGGTAAACATCCTTAAGTATCCTCCTCCCCTCATCCCGGTTTCCGTTCGTCAGTATCTCAAGCCCGAGGTTCAAATAGTCCTTGGCCATTTCCACCGAAGATACGATCTGCTGGGTGTCCGCAAGGTCGCTTCCTTCGGCCGCGACGAGCTTATGGACAAGATACGACAATTCCCAGAGGACGTTTCCTTCATCCCTGGAACCTCCCATATCTGCCAAAAGCTCCTCCAGTATCCCCCCCTCCCCGTTCGTTGGCATGAGCCAGTAGTCCGGCGGGAGCTCGTCCCTATGCTCCTCATCGCTGTCTAGCACCTTGCCCACCCCGTTTTTTATCTCCTTCTTCAAAGACTCTGTATCCTTGTAAAGGAATATCTCCCGCGCCTCGTAAAACTCCGGGAATCCTGAAGTGGCCATCCTCGATGAGCGGAGCTGGTATGCCTCCTCCTCCATCGGCGACGGCAGCTCCCCCATTATCCCCTCCACCACTATCTTGTAGTACTCCGGCTCTATTTCGAAAAATTTAGACAGCACGTCAATGATCATCTCGAAATCGAGATCCGGATTTACGGGCCTGAAATAGTATATTGAATCGAAGCTGTAATAACCGCCCTCGTCCATCTCCAGGGGGTCCTGATCGAGATTTCTGGATTTCACCTCGATAATCCCCTTGAAGAAGAGTACCAGAAGGGGAGGATCGAGGGAAAAAAGGCTCTTTGTTAGCGCCCTCCCCCCGCCGATTGCGATCAGCTCCAGCCACTCCATTAACCTGTTGTAGTTGACCCGATCCTTTGTCCAGATATCGATGTCCATGAGCTGGACTATCTTCTCCGGAGCCGTCATCTCGAGGATTATTGAGGCATCGTCCCCCCACGACTCCCTCACAATCAGGTATACCTCCTGGGGGGAAAGCTTTTTCAGAAGGTTCATCGGATCGGGAGACGATATTATCAGGTTCGCCTTCTTTCTCGCAGGCATCCGCTGAATCAACCAGAGCCTCTCGTCGACGGTAAGCCGCTCCAGATCGGCCCCGTCTATGGTGCCGCCCCGTCTTGACCTGTCGAGGAGCATTTGAGGCCCCTTATCCTTATTCTTGCGCACCTTTTCAACCATAGCCGAGATTATACCAGAAAAATGAAAATAGGGAAAGTTAAACCTTTACAAACAAAACCAAATTAAGTACTATTGCACAATCTACCAACCAAATTGAAATATTAATATGAAAACAAAGGTCGAAGAAAAAAAATACGAAAGGATGCCCTTTTACAGGAAGATCCTTTTCGGCGTCGGCGATTCCACCTTCAGCACACTGTTTACCGTCGTCGCGTTTCTATACATGTTTTTCCTTACCGACGTGGTTGGGCTTAAGCCGTCCCTGGCGGGGGCGGTCCTCCTCATCCTGAAGGGATGGGACGCGGTAACCGACCCCATGGTCGGCTACTTGTCGGACAGGACGAAGAGCCGCTGGGGCCGAAGACGCCCCTACATGCTCTTTGGGATATTCCCCTGCGCCTTTTTTTTCGCCCTCATCTGGCAGACGTACCCGATGATCCCCATCGATAACCAGACCTTCCTCTTCATCACCTACGCGCTTCTGAACCTCGTCTTCTGGACCTTCTTCACCATAGCGGGAATTCCGTACGCCTCCCTGGCGCCGGAGCTTACCCTCGATTACGACGACCGCACATCCCTCATCAGCGCCAGGATGTTCTTCTCCATAGTCTTCGGGCTGCTGGCGGCGGTAGTGCCCTTCATGATCCTGGACCTCTATCCAAATAAAGAGACGGGATTCGGGATGATGGGCATCTTCATCGGGATATTCGCGATATTCCCCGTTCTTATATCGTTTTTCGGAACCAAGGAGAGGCCGGAGTTTCAGGAACAGAAATCACTACCCTTTATCACCTCCGTTAAGGAGACCCTGAAAAACAAGCCCTTTCGCGTCGCCATGACTATCTTCCTTCTGAGCTGGATGACCGTCGACATCATCGGCGCGGTCTTTATTTATTACGTCATATACTGCATCGGGTATACGGAATCGGTGCTTCAGATACTGTTTGGAACGATGTTTATCACGGCCATGCTCTTTCTCCCCTTCTGGGTCTTCGTCTCAAAGAAGATCGGAAAGAGGATGACCTACATCTGCGGCATGGCCTTTTGGGCCGCGGTCATGTTCCTCCTCTTCATCCTTCCCCCGGGAACGCCCTTTCTGGCCCTTGTTGTTTTGAGCTTCCTCGCCGGAATCGGCGTATCGACGGCCCACCTCATCCCGTGGGCGATGATCATAGACTGCGTCGATTTTGACGAGCTTAACACCGGGGCCCGCCGGGAGGGGATGTTCACGGGATTTACCCTATTCCTTCAGAAGTTCGCCTCGGCAATAGCTCTCTTCGTTATAGGGATATTCTTAGACTATTTCGGCTACGTGGCGAACATGCTGCAGACCAAAAAGGCGATCATAGCGATAAAGCTCCTGATCGGGCCGATCCCGGCAATGCTGCTGCTGTCGTCGATAATAGTCAGCCTCTTCTATCCGATCACAAAGGAAAAGTACAGGGAGATCAGGGAGATACTGGACAAGAAGGAGAAGGGGGCGGGGGCATAAGTTGTCTCTTTGGGCCGGGACGGGAACTGTGGATTGGCAATTGATTTGTCGTTGGAAGTAACTTCTGTAATGTAACCACCCCTGTTTTAGGGGCGAAGGTCATCGTCGGCACGGTAACAAGTACTCGGCTCCCCAACGTCCCGACATGAAGGCTGGTGGCTCATTTTTTACAGAAGCCGATCTCTTTGATGTGTCCGCATTTTTATCTACTTAGACAAGGGGCTTAAGCCCCTTGTCCTGCTCAAGCCCCTTGTTTTGTATTGTAAGTAAGGTGTTTATTTACACACAACTTGCAAATAGACTTGCCTTAGAGAATAAAATCACCTTAAGAAAGGCTCCTCGCCTCGGAGATCAGCGTATCGATCTCCAGGTTCACCATCCTGTCCATCACCTGCTTCTTTATTCCGGTCGTCCGCTGAATGGCGACAACGAGATTGGGGAAATAGCCCTCGGCGGTTATGCCGGAGATGACGTCTGTCACCTTCTTGAATGAGAGATACAGCCTTATCGCCTCGTCCTTGTCGAGCTCCTTTAGGCACTCCATAAGAAAGAGCTGCTGAACGACGCTCATCATCCCCAATCTGAATGAGTTTTCTACCCCGTGCTTGAGGTGCACTAGACCTATCAAGTACTGGCGCCTCCAGAAATCCCTGTCCACATTGCCGCTCGCCACATCGATGTACCACTTTTTTACGACATCCACGCCGATTTCCGGCAGGCGTATTCCTTCCCTGAAAAAGATCTCCTTTGTGGGCTCATAGGTAGAAATGGCGGTAATAAACTTCTTCGCAAACTCATCGCCCCACATCTTGGTCTTATCGGAATGCTTTTTGAGTACCGAATAGTCGTCTTCATTTAAACCGACCAAATCTAATAGATACGTAAGGTGAGTCTTAATTTCCTTCATTTTATACTCCTATTATAAAGTCTACTATTTATTATTATTTACTTCATGAAACAAATCTTTAATAATTCAACATTCCAATTTACTATTATTTCACATACATTATATTTAGCAAATTATATGCCAAAATAGCGTGAACCTTGCGGCCTCTCCAAAACAAACCTCCAAAAAAATCATGTTATTTCAGCAAATTAAAGCTCTTTTAATAAAATTTAGAATATTTTAAATATTATCTGAAAAATTGCAAGGACTTTTTTGCAAAGATATTTCCAGGTTAATCCAAAACTATCAGTAAAATATCCGGCGCTCTTTTTTTGTGCCTCCCTGCTAAAACCCTTTGAGTCCAATTGAAGCTTGGGCTTTACAAATCGATCCCCTTATTTAATTCTTCGTTCATCTCTCGAATCTTCTAAACAGACCTTTCATAAGTTAAATTGTTGACTTCAATTTTCAGCGGATATATAGTGGGAGGCCAAAATATTTTTTTCAACTTAAAAATAAGATAGTTTCTGATTTTTAAAGGCGATAGAAAGGGAGCGGAGCCGACTCAATGAACAGAGATTTCCCGATACTGGACGCGGACATACTTATCATCGGCGGCGGGAGCGCCGGCGCCATGGCCGCGGTGAGGGCAAAGGGAGTAAACCCGAGTCAGAAGGTGGTCATCTTCGAGAAGGGGGATATCAAGTACTCCGGCTGCATCGCCCGGGGGATGGACGCCCTGAACATCGTTGCGGTCCCCGGGGTCTCCGACCCTGACCTCTACGTAGAGTCAAACCGGATGGCCTGCGAGGGGATCATGGACGAGCCGGTGAATCATAAACTGGCCGAGCGTAGCTGGGAACTCTTAAAGCGCCTCGAAGAGTGGGGCGTCTACTTCCCGAAGGACAAAGACGGAAACTACGAGATCCTCCAGGTGCACCCGAAGGGGAAATTCTGCCTGACGATGATGGAGCCCGACCTGAAGACGATCTTGGCACAAAAGGTAAAGGAGTCGGGGGCCGAGGTCGTAAACCGAACGATGGCGGTCAGGCTTCTGAAGGAGGGCGACCGCGTCTCCGGGGCGATAGGGATGAACGTCAGGACAGGAGAGATAATCGTCTGCAGGGCGAAGACAACGATCATAAGTTCCGGCGGAACGGCGAGGTTCGGCCTTCCAGACAACGGCCACCTCTACGGTGTCTACGACTTTCCGGGAAACACCGGCGACGGCTACATACTGGCGTACCGGGCCGGCGCCGAGCTGAGCGGGTTCGAGTACACCCTGGTCTACTACATCGTAAAGGACATCAACGCGCCCCTCCTTTATATTACGCTCACAAGGGGGGCGAGGCTCTTCAACGCCCTGAACCAGCCCCAGGACAGGGAGCACCCGTCGATCCGCACCATGTACAGGGAGCACCTCCTGATGAACCGGGGCCCTCTTCGCATCGAGATGAGCCACCTGCCGGAGGACAGAATCAGGGAGATCGAGGAGATACTATTTACCACCGAGAGGCCCGCCTGCCAGCGGTTCTACGATGGGAGGGAAATCGATTTCAGGAAGAAGGAGATAGAGCTATGGCCCACCGAGTGTTTTCTCTGCGGGGGGCACGGTCTCACCGGCGTCCGGGTAAACGAAAGGGCCGAGACCACAGTCCCCGGCCTCTACGCCGCGGGTGACACCTCGCTGGTGGCAAGGGGGCACCTCTCCGGTGCCTTCGTCTTCGGCGAGATTGCGGCCGAGTCCGCCACGGAGCTCGCCGAAAAAGACGGGGATGTCAACCCGAACCTCGATCAGGTCAGCGATTTTCTTTCGGAGATAGAGGAGAGAACGTCCCAGAAGGGCAGACCGGTATCGGTCGAGGAGTTCGAGTACAAGGTCAGGCGAATCATCGGCGATTACCTCGTACCGCCGAAAAACGAGTACAAGCTCAACCGCGCCGTCTGGTGGATGGACCGCTTCAGAAGAGAATTGAGAGAGGTGGTTCGGGTGGAAAACGTCCACGACCTCTTCAAGCTCTTCGAGGTAGAAAACATCATCCAGTGCGCAAAGATGAGCGCCGTTTCTTCCCTCGAGCGCAGGGAGAGCCGCTGGATCCCCTGGCACTATAGAGTCGACTACCCGGAAACGGACGATAAGGAGTGGCTGAAGCACATCGTCCTGATAAAGGGTGACACGATAGAGGACATAAGGGTCAAGCACGCGCCAATCATTAAAATGGAGAGGGGGATAAAAGAATGAGAGTAAATCTCATGGAGGGCCTCTCCGACAACATCGTGGTCGACAAGGACAAGTGTACCTTCTGCGGGGTCTGCGTCGAGACCTGCATCCTGGACAACCTTAGGATGAAGCTCTCCCCCTGCCGGGGCGCCTGCCCCCTGGGGGTCAACTGCCAGGGGTACGTTCAGTTAGTGGCCAGGGGGGAGGAAAAAAGGGCTCTCGACCTGATCAGGGAGACGCTCCCCTTCCCCGGAATCCTCGGCCGTATCTGCTCCAGGCCCTGCGAGGAAGCCTGCCACCGAAGGGAGACAGAGGGCGAGGCGGTGGCAATCAGGGAGCTGAAGCGCTACGTCAGTGAGTTTGAGGAGGAGGCGGACTACACCCCCCCGATGGAGGCGGAGACCGGAAAGAAGGTTGCCGTCGTCGGCTCCGGCCCGGCGGGTCTCGCCGCCGCGTACGACCTGAGGAGGAGGGGGCACAGGGTAGACATCTTCGAGGCGGAGTCTGCCCCCGGCGGGATGCTCAGGTGGGCGATCCCGGAGTTTCGCCTCCCCCTTGATATACTTGAGAGGGATTTATCGGTCCTTAATCGCATGGGCGTTAAGATAGTTTGCGACAAGGCGGTCGGTAAAGACATCCCCTTCGACAAGGTCAAGAAATCGCACGACGTGATTATCATCGCGGCGGGGTGCACAGAAAGCGTGACTATGGAGGGGATGGAGAACGCCGGGAGTATCCACTACGGCCTCCCCTTCCTCAAGGCTGTGAGGTCCGACAGGCCTCCGAAGGTGGGGGAAAAGGTCGTGGTTGTCGGCGGCGGCAACGTGGCGGTGGATGCCGCACAGACGGCCTTACGCCTCGGCGCCGGGGGTGTTAATATAGTGTGCCTCGAACCGGAGGCCGAAATGCCCGCCTTCCCCTGGGCTGTGGAGGACGCCCGGGCCGAGGGTGTCAAATTCCACCCCTCCTGGGGAAACCTTATGCTCCATACTGAAAAGGGCCAAATCAACAGCGTTGAGTTCCGGCGGTGTATCGAGGTGAACTGCGCCGACGGTATCTTCAAGCCGGTATTCGACTCGTGCGAGACGCTGGGCCTCGACGCCGACACGGTCATAATCGCCATCGGCCAGAGGCCGGACGCCTCGGCCCTCATCTCAGCCGGCCTCAATATGAAGAAGGTAGCGGAAATCGACCACTTGACCTTGCAGGCCGGCTCCGAAAACATCTTTGTCGCCGGCGACATCGTTACCGGCCCCTCCTCGGTTGTAGAAGCGATGGCAAACGGCCTTGTGGCGGCCGAATCCGCCGACAGGTACCTCAAAGGGAGACACATGAGATACGGACGCTCCTACGCCGGCCCTATTATAACCGAGTTCGACATCGACATTAGCAGGGAGAGCGACTCCCCCCGCGTGGTGACCAAAAAGAGGAAGTACAATGGTTCGGGCGATTTTTCAGAGATCGAGTCCACGATGTCCAAAGATGAGGCGTTAAGGGAGGCAAAGCGTTGCTACTCCTGCGGCGAGCCCTTCGGGAAGCACAGGTCGTGCTGGTTCTGCCTCGCCTGCGAGGTTGAGTGCCCCGAGGAGGCGATCTGGATCGAGATACCCTATCTCCTTAGATAGCCGAACACCGATCAACGGGGCTGGAGCCCGTGGTAAAAAATCAAAGGTGCCGAGCGTAGAAATGTCGTTCATTCCTCTTAAAGCAACAGGTTAATTTTATTAAAAAATAGGCAATTACCCAAGGTCGGCCTGAAATCACCAAGCTGTTTAACGTAAGCTATTTGACTTAAACTTGAATTATTGCTGAATGAACACGTGCTGTTTCCATTGAGACTATTCGCTTGAGAAGTATTTCCATCAATTCGGCTTAACTATGTTGCTTTATCATTTTATCAAATCGTCGACCCTCTCGGATTGATTCGGGAACAAATTATCCGGAACCTTATCCCTCCCACGAGCATTAGCGACAAGATACCTCGCACATCTCGAATAGTCGCCTTTGCAAAACTCTTCCTTTAGCTTTTCTGAAAAAACGGGCATATTCTTCAATCTATTATTAAAAAACATGCAATCCTTTAATAATTCACAATCTCCCATTTTACTACTCCATATATAATTGACTAATATTACACGTAACAGTTTATGTGTCTGATTTGCACATCAATTCACTTGATTTTAGATTAACATTAAATGCTGTTTATCACAATAGAAACTTGGTATCAGACAGACTCTCATTTCATAATAGAAAAACGGAGGTAAATGGTTTCGAGAAAGACAAAACTCGTTTATTGGAGGTTTTTGATTTTTGAATCATAAAAGCTTTATAAAAGAAAACTTGACAAAAAAAATCACTGTGCTAATTTACAAACCCTGGGAGGAAAGCCATGAAAAAAATAATTGCGATTTCGGCCGTGCTTCTCTTTTTGCCAATTTCCATCTTTGGGGAGAGCGGCAAGAAAGCAAGCGAATTTAACAAAACCATCGAATTGAAAATAGCAAAACAGATGGTGGATGACTCCTCTTATCAGAAAAAGGAGCCGTTGGAGACGAAGCCCGCTATATCAAAGATTGATCGACCCATCATTCTTGACACAGACGCCGATTTTCTCTCGGAGCCATTGCCATCGGCCGATCCACAGCGCTACAAGGGATGGAGGGAAACGGCGAAAATCAATGTGGGACAGAGCCATCTCTCAACAGCCGACCTCACCGGAGACGGGCGGTACCTCCTCGCGATGAGCGAAATGGAAGCCACGGTCCGGGTTTATCTTGCAAACACGAAAAAGCTTATCGGCAACTTTAAAGTCCCGGGATTCGAGTACGGCAGTTTTGACAGGGGAGAGGTCGTCCTATGGCCCGAAACAGGCGGCGGGCCGACCTTCCTCGTCGGAAACGAAGTCGGGCTCAACCTCTTCAGCGGACTTACGGGAGACCTGGTCACCCATCTGGACGGCTCTCCCGTGTGGCATATGCGCTGGTCTCCGGACGGGCGTATTCTCATTTGCGTTTTGTCAGACATAAGCACCCAGACGTCGGTTCTCACGCTCTTCAAACGGGTCGATCCCAACTCCCTTAAGAGGATAGAGACGATCAAATTCAAGAACCGTGTGAACGGCTTTGCCCTGAGCCGCGACAATCGATACATGGCGGTCACGTTCTACCCGTCCGATCTTGTCGAGCTGATAGACCTGCACAAAGGCGGGGCGGTCTGGTCTATTCCTGCGCCGACCTTTTCCAGACCGGTCGACATCTCCCTAGACGGACGTAAGGTCGCCGTCGGCGGACAATATCTTATCTTGATCGACGCAGAAAACCCATCCCATATAAGCACCTACAAGGATTTTCAAAATAACCTCCACAACGTGCGCTTCTCTCCGAGCGGGGACGCCGTCGCGGTCTCGTCTTACGACGGACACGTCAGAATAATCTCGACGGATATGGGATCATCCAATGCCGCGCTTATCAAAGACCTGAGGCATGCTGGCACCTCGAATGTCTACTCCCTCGTCTTCGGCGGAGACGGCGCCTTTCTGATCTCGTCTTCCGGCGATAAAACCATCAGGTTCTGGGGGAAGTAGAAAGCTGCGAGTCGTTTTTTTGCAGACAATATACAGGGGTTTACTGATCGTCCGGTTTTTGTAGGGCATGAAAATCTACGTCCGGCAATTCTAGGGCCGCATCGATAACAAATATCGGGCGCAGGCGATTCAATCCACGGGCACGATCTCCCAGCAGCAGGTGTCATCACCCATGGCCATGCATTTGATCTCCACCGACTTTAGACCCTCCACTCCCGCCCATTTGATAAATGCATCGAGCATTCCGTTGTAAACGGTGCAAAACGGGGCATCGTCTTTAATATTTTTGCAGGCCGTACAATCGGGATTGTCGAAGATAATCTTTTCCCCCTCCTTTTTTACCTTTCCCCTACCCGACGCCAAACAATACAACTCTATGGCCTTAAAAAGCTTTTCCTCTTTTTCAAGATCGTTGAAGGATTCCAGCATGCCGGTTCCCTGTACCTGTTTTACAATTGACGTCCCGACTATCCTGAACACCGCCTTCGCCCCGGAAGTACCAAGTACCTTATAGTAATTTGATGACAATACGGCATATTCATCATCTGTAAAGTTTTTCTCCATAGAGTAATCCGGCTTGTTCTCAATCAGCGAAGCCATATTCGCGTAATTCAACAAAGCCTTTACGCCGTTGACTCCCAGAATGTCTTCGGTCGCATCCAAAAGAATACGAATAACCACATTCGAAACAGTTTTTTCACCCATTTTTTTCACCGCAATATCAAAATCCGCTATATTTTGTATTGTATTTTAGAATATGACAAATTTCAATACCTCTTTTCCTTTTCTTTTTTCATATGTGTAACCATAGTCTTCAAATATTACATTATCTCAATTTTAATTATGCTAAACCACTATAGCGAAGAAATTAGACTTTTTTGTCTATTTACAGCCTGAAGATTTACCCCATATTTGAAAAACCGGCATAGGGTAATTGCGTAACAGCATGGGACCCGATCGATTTGATTCTACAAAAAAAGCTGAAGCTCAAAGTCCGCTTTTTTGATCTGTCTTTGCAATACTTGCTTCTCCCCAAAAAAAAGGAGCTGAAACTTCTCCCAACTCCTTGAAATATTGACAATATATGGCGCGCCCGGCAGGATTCGAACCTGCGGCCTACGGATTCGTAGTCCGTTGTATTAGGTATGGTAGAGCTGGGTAATTATTAGGTTTTTTCAATAATATCAAATAGTTAAGTAAATTTTGACTATCCTAAAATATACCTAAAAATACCAAAAAATACCCATTTTTTTCAAAAAAAGTGACACAAAAATGACACCAAAAAAACGACCTTATGACTGCCAGTCATGTACAGGGGGTTAGCCTAAGTTATTGAAATAACGTTGAAAATAGGCTAACCCTCTATTTTTATTGAGAAAAACGTTTTGATCTGTTTCGGTTTATTTCGATCTATTTCGGTTTGTTTTGAAGTGTTTTGGTCACTGTGTGGTCACACACAATAAATAACATGGAATATAATTATTATAAATGAAAGAGCATTGTTTATTTTCGAGAACAAAGTCATTGGGTAAATAGTGAAAATCTGAGTTACATTTCTGGAACACATAATTTTATCATATAAACCGATAATCTTTTTATTTAACATGATTGGTACATTACAGATTGTAATGGTGAATTTACCCAACATGCAGACGACTATGCCATCGGCAATTAATTCGGGATTACCTTTGCTTATTTACTCAAATGGATATAAAATATACAATACGTCGAAGAAAATCTTTTTATTCAATACAAGGTAAAAACTTTCTTTTAGGTCAATGTATGAAAAGTAAAGATATTGTTAGGCTATTGGGCGCCGTAATCTTGTGCGAGGGCTGTGGAATTATCGGTTCGCTCTTTACCGCTCCCAGCGTCCCCACGTGGTATGCTTCGCTCACAAAACCATCGTTTAACCCTCCCGACTGGATATTTTCACCGGTCTGGATCGCTCTCTTTTTTCTTATGGGGATCTCGCTTTTTTTAGTAATACGAGAAGGGTTTAAAAAGCGGGAGGTAAAGTTGGCGGTGTGGGTTTTCGCCGTTCAACTTGTCCTAAACGTCCTGTGGACGTTGATATTCTTTGGTCTCAAAGCGCCCCTGGCCGCATTTATTGAAATAATCTTATTGTGGATTGCCATACTGGTGACTATTATTAGGTTTTTCCCGATTTCAAGATTGGCAGGATACTTATTGATTCCCTACATAGCGTGGGTCAGTTTCGCCGCCCTGCTCAATATTTCCATTTTTATCCTTAACTCATAGGGCATTGATTTTTCTAATGTATTCCTCAACGTCGAATTTCGACCGAGCTCCCCGCTCGCTCATGTACCTTACCTTTCCGAAAATAGGCCGCTCGCCCCATGCCCGGTCATGTACACCACCAATAGACCACGCGATGCCGGTGTATCCGTTAGGGTCTCTGCCGTCCAGTTCATAGGCGTCGTTTAGATAGATGGCAAACTCCTGGGCCTCCTCGGGATGCCTTGTCCATTCGAGGATCTTTTTCGCCCAGTACATCCTCAAATATCCGGCCATCTTACCACATTTTACCATCTCCATCTGGGCGGCGTTCCAGAGCTTGTCGTGGGTCTCGGCACTCTCAAACTGACGGACGGTGTAGAGATACGGCCGGGGGTCATTTCTGTGATCGTTGAGGGTCCTTTTTGCCCAGTCGGGGAACCCCTCAAAAGAATCGTAGTTTTTTTCGTAAAAACAGTAATTATCAGAAAGCTCTCTCCGGACGATCAGCTCCTCTAAAAAAGCCTCTTTGGCGGTTTTTGCTATCGGGCTCTCCATAACCTTTAAGACCACCCTGAGGGGAGAAATATGTCCTAAGTGGAGATAGGGCGAAAGGTTTGAAGCAGCATCTCGGGTGGGGTCGTTTCTCGCCTCGGCATACCGATCGAGCTTCTGTTCTATAAATTCTTTGAGAACATTTCCGGCTTCATCCTCTCCCGGAACGAAGAAGCCGAAATTGTGATCGGCGTCCTTTATCCCGAGGATTTTTTCGATCTCTTGCCAGTCATTTGCAACATTATGGAGATTAAAATCTCTCTGTGGTTGTAGTCTCTCCGGCGAGTCCAAGAATTCTCCCAGAAGCCTGCTTATCTTAGGACGAATCGTATAGGCGCCGTACTCCTTTTTAGGGGATGCCACAAAGCAGGGGACTATATTATGGGCATCGACCTCAAAGTTCGGGACATCGATCGAAGATGCCACTTCATCTTTCCACTTCCTCTTTATTCGGAGCGGATCGAAATCGCAGATAACGGCGCCGATTTTATGCTGCCGAACGAAATCGTAGATTATGGTTTTGGGTTCACCTACCTTAACAAAGAAGGGAATGTTTTTTTTGTGAAGCCTTTTTTCTACCTTTTTGAGCCCCTCGATCATGAAGGAATACTGTCTTTTCTTGGCACCGAGAAAGTTTGAGGCGAGACAAAAAAGCACCATCAGTGGTTCTTTGCTTATCTGAGCGAGCTTCTGGGCAAAGAGGATGGCCCAGTTGTCTTCAGTCCGCATATCTCTCGACATCCAGTAGAGTATGCTCCCGACTCGTTGCGATTTATTGTTGAGCTTTCTTATCCTCTGCTGATTCATATGCATCAGTCATGATTTGTGTTGACGGTTTGACCTCCTATAAGATGGTCTGTAATCCCTTACGTCTTTTGACGTTCCTTTAAAGAATTTACACTATCCACTCCTTATCATGCAAATGACCATCCGGAGCAAAAGAGTTACGCTTAACTCTACATTTTGGTTTTTCCTTAAGGATATAGCTTTAATAGAATATTCCAATAACTGTAATTAGAAACTCGGAGATGATTTATACTGTAAAATTTAGTGGAGAATTAGAGCAATAAGAACTCATGGGAAGCTAACAGGAACTCTCATTCTGAAGGAGTCTTACTATCTTCTGTGATTAGACAAGCCATCTTGAAATAGTGAAACTCAAGAGTGCGGTAAGTGTGCAAAGACACATACCCCAGAGTATATCAACTACCACAATAATCAATGGCCAATTTTTGATTGTGGCCAGATTCGTTAAATCATAGGTTGCATAAGTAAAAAATCCAAATAGCGCGCCAAAAACTACAGCCTGCACCCACGAATTGCTGTTTACTGCCGGTCGAACGGCAAAGATGAGAATGCCCGCTATAAATACTAAGTAAAATGTAATGGCCGCCGTCCAGTTGATGTTGGGACTTAAAATAAAACCCAGCTTTCTACGGTAAAAACCCTTGGCTACAACACCGAGCCACAACATATCAATTGCAAAAAATACTGGTACCGTTAACGCGTAGAGTTTAAGGTAAAATATAATGCTCATAGTGTCACCTCAATTCCACTATCCTTCTTTATACTTATAACATGTATTCTAAGCTATTGCAAGAAAAAAACCGGTACTATACCATTGTAACCTAGAGTAATTCACATTCCATACTACCCTACCTCACGAACTTCTTTACATTTTATTAGGAAACCACGGAATCAATACGCTCGTCCTTCGTCTGTATTCTTCGAAGCCGGGGGTCTTTGCCATCAGTCGCTCAGTCATGGGGATCCCCGAGACCAAAACGATCATAAGCGTGATGGTAAGTGGGCCGATAAATCCGATCCACCCATAGGGGACAGAGAGTGCGATGATAAATATCCCCCACCACATCGTGATCTCCCCGAAGTAGTTAGGGTGTCTGGTATAGTGCCATAGTCCCCTGTCCATGATAGTTCCCCGGTTCTTGGGATCTTTTAAGAAGGTGTCAAGCTGATAATCGCCCATCGATTCGAAGAAAAATCCGGTCAACCACACCAAAAGCCCCAGGACGTCGAGGAAAACCAGATTACTATCGCTTGTGGTGTTGATGATTAGAACCGGGCTGATGTTAACAAGGAGGATCATCCCCTGAAAAATGAAGACCTGAAGGTAGCTTCTCAAGATGAAGAAGCGGCCCCACTCTTCCCTCCATTTTCGATAACGGGGGTCTTCCGGCCTCCCACGATTTCTAAGAAAAATCCTTATCGAGAGCCGACTACCCCAGATCAAAATGAGGCTACAGGCCAGAATCTGCCGCGGATACAAACTGCCAACAATCAACAACGTTGCCCATGCGACGATGACGAATCCAAGTCCCCAAGCGATATCGGCAATGCTGTTATCTTTGCGAATCAGGGCAATAACGAAGAGCCCCGTCATGTAGCAGAAGATGATTATCGCTGCAATCAAAAATGTATTAATTATTTCCATCTAAACACCTCCTTTTCTATCTTAATAAATGATCTTTTTTCAATATGAGACCTCTCGCTTTCCCATGTTATGATAGATCAGGACTGCCCGAGAGATAAGTTTTTTTCTAATCCTCTCTCTATTATGTCTCTCACCCTTTTAATCAAATCGTCAATCTTATCCCGGTCTTTT